>NZ_JAGHQV010000063.1:0-19811 GCF_017744175.1 Thalassotalea sp. G20_0
GGGAAGTGGTTAGTGCCTTTTTTTTCTTTTTCTCTTTTTCTTTCTGTTTTTTGGTTTGTCTGTGTGCTTTTCTGAATTTTCTTCGGCGGTTAAATAACAGTGATCTGGGGATTGTCGCCCTTTATCGGCGGTAACGTTTGTCTCCTCTACCGATCCGATGTCAGGTGATACATAGCCATGCCCCTGTGGCGGGATGTCCACTCTGGTCTTTATTTGATCAATGTATAGTTGCATTGAATTCTGGCTACAAAGCTGGTTAACCGGGATTTCAATGACCTCAAATCCTGATTTTTTCAGCAGTGCTATTTTAAGCAGAGTTGAACCATTCCTGATTTTAAAATCATTACTGACGTAATGAAACGGTCCCTGAATTTCAACAACTATTTTGTGATCTGGCAGGAACAGGTCAGCAGGAGGCAATGAGTTAAGGCTTTTTTCTTGTTCAACCTTCAAAGAGGGCATGCATGATTGGAGTTGATCGCAAAAGTCGGCTTGAGGTTTTGAAATGATTGCCTGGTAATGAGGAACGATCGGACACGCTCTCCCAAGCCAACTGGCGGCCATGGCAATGGTGCGTTGATCTTTTTCATTGTCCGGGGATGTATTTTCCAGGCGAGTAAACAGGTCATCCAGATGCTTTTCAAGCACGTTATTTTTAATAGCATTAGGGGCCAGAGACAACCTGGCACAACATACCATGACTCCCCAGAGAGACATCAATATGAATTGTTGAGAGAGCTGAGAGTTGTCACTGAATCGGCTGAGGAACGATTCGAACGTAGAGATAACCACGTGCAGCTCAACGAGTTCACCCAGCTTCGCCATGGCCCACAGCAGGTTGGCGACTTGCTGAGGATCAAATTGGTCTTTCTGTGGGTTTACGCAGGGCAGCAGCGTGGACACGGCTTCTTTAAGCGCTGGTGTCCACTCTCCGTTGTCCACCAGTTTCGTCATGGCCCAAAGCAGGTTGGCAATTGCCTGTGGTGTAAAGGTGGTTTTATTTGCGTGCACTTGGGGCAACAGCGCGGCTAAAGCTTTTTTAAGTACTGGTGTCTGTTGCAGGCCGTTGTCCACCTGTTTCGCCATGGCCCACAGCAGGTTGGCGATATGCTGAGGAATAAATTGCTCTTTCTTTTCGTTCACGTGGGGCCACAGCCGGACCACAGCTTCGTTGAACTCTGGTGTCTGCTCCTGGCCGTTGTCTACCAGTTTCGCCATGGCCCACAGCAGATTAGCGATACCCTGAGCATTAAATTGGTCCTTCTGTGCGTTAATTTGGGGTAACAGTGCGGCCACGGCCTCGCTGAGCCCTGGTATCCACTCCTGCTTGTTGTCCACCAGTTTCGCCATGGCCCAGAGCAGGTTGATGATAGCCTGGGCATTAAATTGGTCTTTCTGTGCGTTCACGCAGGGCAAAATCGCGGCCACGGCCTCGTTGAACTCTGGTGTCTGCTTCTGCCCATTGTCTACCAGTTTCGCCATAGCCCAGAGCAGGCTGGCGATAGCCTGGGCATTAAATTGGTCTTTCTGTGCGTTCACGTAGGGCAAAAGCGCGGCCATGGCCTCTTCGAGCTCTGGTGTTCGCTCCTGCCCGTTGTCCACCAGTTTCGCCACGGCCCACAGCAGGTTGGCGATATGCTGAGGATTAAATTGGTCTTTCTTTGCATTCACGTGGGGTAACAGCGTGGCCACGGCTTCGTTTAGCTCTGGTGTCCGCTCCTGCCCGTTGTCAACCAGTTTCGCCACGGCCCACAGAAGATTGGCGATATGCTGAGGAATAAATTGGTCTTTCTGTCCGTTCACATGGGGCAAAAGCGCGGCCACGGCCTCGTTGAGATCCGGTGTCCGCTGCTGCCCGATGTCCACCAGTTTCGCCATAGCCCACACAAGGTTGGCGATGTCCTGGGCATTAAATTGGTCTTTCTGTGCGCTCACGTGGGGCAACAGCGCGGCTACGGCCTGGTTAAGCCCTGGTGTGCGCTCCTGCCCGTTGTCCAGCAGTTTCGCCATGGCCCACAGCAGGTTGGCAATGCCCTGAGGAATAAATTGGTCTTTCTGTACGTTTACGTGGGGCAACAACACGGCCACAGCCTCTTTGAGCCCTGGTACCCACTTCTGACTATTGTCCACCAGTTTCGCCATGGCCCACAGCAGGTTAGCGGTATGCTGAGGAATAAATTGGTCTTTCTTTGCATTCACGCGTGGCAACAGCGCGGCCACGGCCTCGTTGAGCCCTGGTGTGTGCTCCTGCCCGTTGTCCAGCAGTTTCGCCATGGCCCACAGCAGATTGGCTATGCCCTGAGGAATAAATTGGTCTTTCTGTTCGTTTACCCGGGGCAACAACACGGCCACAGACTCTTGGAGCCCTGGTACCCACTTCTGACCGTTGTCCACCAGTTTCGCCATGGCCCACAGCAGGTTAGCGGTATGCTGAGGAATAAAATGGTCTTTCTGTGCTTTTACACAGGGCAGCAGAGCGGCCACGACCTCGTTGAGCCCTGGTGTCCACTCCTGGCCGTTGTCCACCAGTTTCGCCATGGACCACAGCAGGTTGGTGATATGCTGAGGAATAAACTGGTCTTTCTGTGCATTCACATGGGGCAACAGCGCGGCCACGGCCTTTTTGATTTCTGGTGTCGGCTCCTGCCCTTTGTCCACCAGTTTTGCCATGGCCCACAGCAGGTTGGTGATAGCCTGTGGTTTAAAGTGGGCTTTCTGTGCGTTTATCTGGGGCAACAGCGCGGCCACAGCCTCTTTGAGTACTGGTGTTTGCTCCTGCCCGTTGTCCACCAGTTTCGCCATGGCCCAGAGCAGGTTGGCGATTCCCCGGGCATCAATATCCCATGCTTCAGCTTTTCGGTTGCACTTGAATATCATTGTATCCAGTAGCAAGGACAGTAGGGCCGTTTGAGTGTGCTTAACACGCTCATCCATGGGTCTATAAGGGGTAAAAACACCCGCTGAAGCCAAGGCATGAAGTGTTGTTGACAGGCTTCGCCAACTCCAACTCCGTGTTACGGTAAAATTTTGCAGCAAACGTATCAGCTGGCTTTGTTCCGTCTGGTTTAACGGTCTTTTAGCAGCTGACGTGTATTGTTTGATTGAATTGGCATATAGACCGTGATTTCTCCCATCATAGCGATGACCGAAACGACCCGATCTACTCAGCAAACCATCCATTATTTCCTGCTTGATGAGAGCATTAAAATCTTGAGCAGGGTTTACTGAACGGCTCTGCAGATATTGAGAAGTGTATGCACCAGAAGAATGGTAAAATCCATTACGCCTCGGGGTGTTGCGTGGGGGATTATGCCATTGTCTGACTGTGGCATCTCTATATCGCCCACGCCTTGAATATCCGGGATGGTCATCCGGCTGGTTGTAATCTTTATCGGATCTTGCGTATTTACCACTGATACCAGCAGAGCTTCTATCCATAATTACATTTCATCAATTCATGAAAATATAAAAAAACAGACTGCTGTTCTGTTCAGAAGTTCATTTTGCTGGATGGTCTAAGTAGTTGGGGAAGCCTATCTACATCTACGATGCCACCAGTCCCCTATGTTCAAATCATCCGGGGCGAGAGGGCAACAGGTCCTCAACACTGGACACCTTCCATGGAATGTGAAAACGGCTCTTGAGTCATGATGGGAGCGAGGAGATGACTGGCTGTTTTTTTATCTTCTTTTTTCTATTTTTTGGTTTGCCTGTTTGCTTTTTCGAATGTTTTTTGGCGGTTAAGTAACAGTGGTCTTGCCAGCCTTTATCGGCAGTAACGTATGCCTCATCTGCCCCCCCACTTTTAAGTGATGCAGAGCCATGACCTGGTGGCGGGATATCTACTCTGGTTTTTATTTGATCAATGCATTGTTTCATCGAATCCTGATTCCAAAGCATGTTAACCGGGATTTCAATGACCTCAAATCCTGATTTTTGCAACAGTGCGATTTTAAGCAGAGTCGAACCATTCCTGGTTTTGAAATCATCACTCACGTAATGAGACGGTCCCTGAACTTCAATGACAATGTTGTGATCTGGCAGCAGCAGGTCAACCGGAGGCAATGAGTTCAGACTCTTTTCTTCTTCAATCTGCAAAGATGGAATGCATGATTGGAGTTGAGTGCGGAAGTCGGTTTGAGGTTTTGAAATGGTTGTCTGGTAATGGGGGACGAACGGACAGGCTCTGCCAAGCCAACTGGCGGCCATGGCCATGGTGCGTTGATCCTCCTCATTGTCTGGGAACGTATTTTCCAGGCGAGTAAACAGTCCATCTATGAGCTTTTCAAGCCAGTTATTTTTATTGGCATTGGAGACCAGAGAGAACCTGGCACAGCATACCATGACTCCCCAGAGAGACATCCATATATCTTGCTGAGAGAACTGAGGGTTTTCACGGATTCGGTAGACAAGTGATTTGAAGGTAGAGGTAACCATGTTCAGCTCAATGAGCTCACCCATTTTCGCCGTGGCCCACAGCAGGTTAGCGATTTCCTGTGGTTTAAAATTAGCTTTCTGTACGTTCACGTGGTGCAACAGTGCGGCTATGGCCTCTTTGAGCCCTGGTCTCTGTTCCTGTCCGTTGCCCACCAGTTTTGCCATGGCCCAAAGCAGGTTGGCGATATTCTGAGGAATAAATTGGTCTTTCTGTGTGTTCACGTGGGGTAGCAGCGCGGCTACGGCCTCGTTTAGCCCTGGTGTCTGCTCTTGCCCGTTATCCACCAGTTTCGCCATGGCCCACAGAAGGTTGGCAATATGCTGGGCACTAAATTGGTCTTTCTGTGTATTCACGAGGGCCAACAACGTGGCCATGGCCTCTTTGAACTCTGGTGTCCGCTCCTGGCCATTGTCCACCAATTTCACCATGACCCACAGCAAGCTGGCAATATCCTGAGGAATAAATTGGTCTTTCTGTGCGCTCACGCGAGGCAATATCGCGGCCACGACCGCTTTGAACCTTGGTGACCAGTTTTGCCTGTTGACTGCCAGTTTTGCCACTGCCCACAGAAGGTTGGCGATACCCTGAGCATTAAATTGATCTTTCTGTGCGTTTATGTGGGGCAACAGCACAGCCACGGCCTTGTAGAGCCCAGGTGTTCGCTCCTGCCCGTTGTCCACCAGTTTCGCCATGGCCCACAGCAGGTTGGCGATATGCTGAGGGATAAATTGGTCTTTGTGTATTTTCACGTGGGGCAACAGCGCGGCCATGGCCTCGTTAAGCCCTGGTGTCAGCTCCTGCCCGTTGTCCATCAGTTTCGCCATGGCCCATACCAGGTTGGCGATATGCTGAGGAATAAATTGGTCTTTCTTTGCATTCACGTTGGGCAACAGCGCGGTCACGGCCTCGTTGAGTTCGGGTGTCCGCTCCTGCCTGTTGTCTAACAGTTTCGCCATGGCCCATAGCAGGTTGGTGACTTCCTGTGGTTTAAAGTGAGCTTTCTGTGTGTTCACGCAGGGCAAAAGCGCGGCCACGGCCTCTTCGAGTTCTGTTGTTCGTTCCTGACCGTTGTCCACCAGTTTCGCCATAGTCCACAGCAGGTTGGCGATAGCCTGGGCATTAAATTGGTCATTCTGTGCTTTCACACAGGGCAAAAGCGCGGCCATGGCCTCTTCAAGTTCTGGTGTTCGCTCCTGCCCGTTGTCCACCAGTTTCGCCATGGCCCACAGCAGGTTGGCGATTTCCCGGGGTTTAAAGTTAGCTGTTTGTACGTTCACCCGGGACAACAGCGCGGACATGGCCTTTTTGAGCTCTGGTGTCCGCTCCTGCCCATTGTCTACCAGTTTCGCCATGGCCCATAGCAGGTTGGTGACTTCCTGTGGTTTAAAGTGAGCTTTCTGTCTGTTCACGTGGGGCAACAGCGCGGTCAGGGTCTCTTTTAACTCTGGTGTCTGCTCCTTCCCGTTGTCCACCAGTTTCGCCATGGCCCACAGCAGGTTGGCGATATGCTGAGGGATAAATTGGTCTTTCTGTATTTTTACGTGGGGCAACAGAGCGGCCACAGCCTTGTTAAGCCCTGGTGTCAGCTTCTGCCCGTTGTCCACCAGTTTCGCCATGGCCCACAGCAGGTTGGCGATACCCTGAGCATTAAATTGGTCTTTCTTTGCGTTCACGTGGGGCAACAGCGCGGCCACTGCCTCTTTGAGCTCTGGTGTTCGTCCCTGTCCATTATCCACCAGCTTCGCCATGGCCCACAGCAGGTTGACGATATGCTGAGGAATAAATTGGTCTCTCTGTGCGTTCACGTGGGGTAACAGCGCAGCCAGGGCCTCTTTGAACCCTGATGTCCACTCTTGCCCATTACTCACAAGTTTTGCCATGGCCCACAGCAGGTTAGCGATTCCCGGGCCATCAATATCCCTGGCTTGAGGTTTTTGGTTGCACTTGAATATTATTGCATCAAGCAGGTTGGACAATAAGGCAGCTTGAGTAAGCTTTGCACATTCATGCATGGGTTTATGAGGGGTAAAAACACCGGCTGAAGTCAATGAATGAAGTGTTGTTGACAGGCTTCGCCAACTCCAACTCCGTGTTGCTGTAAAATTTTGCAGAAAACGCATCAGCTGGCCTTGTTCCTCTTGATTGAGCGGTCTTTTAGCAGCTGACGTGTATTTTTTAATTGAACTGGCATATTGACTGTGATTTCTCCCATCATAGGAACGACCGAAACGATCAGATGTGCTCACCAGGCCAGCCATTATTTCCTGTTTGATCAGAGCATTAAAATCCTCAGCAGGGTTTACTGAACGGTACTGTAGATATTGAGAAGAGCGTGTGCCAGAAGAACGGTAAAGTTCATTACGCCCCGAGGTAGTGCGAGGGGGATTATCCCATTGTCTGACTGTACAATGTCTATATCGCCCATGCCTTGAAGAAGCAGCATGGTCATTCGGCTGGTTGTAATTTTTATCGGATCTTGCGTATTTACCACTGATACCAGCAGAGCTTCTATCCATAATTACATTTCATCAATTCATGGAAATATAAAAAGCAGACTGCTGTTCGGTTCAGAAGTTCATTTTTTACTTTTTGGTATACTTGGTTGCTCTGCTGAATGTTTTTCGGCGGTTAAGTTACAGTGTTGCCATCCTTTATCTTTATCGACAGTAACACATAGCTCATTTTTACCGCTTTTAAATAAGTGATACTGAGCCATGTCCCTGTAGTGGGATGTTCACCCTGGTGATTATTTGATCAAAGCATTGTTTCATGAAATCCCGGTTCTCAAGCTGGTTAACCGGGATTTCTATAACCTCAAATCCTGATTTTTGCAGCAGTGTGATTTTAAGCAGAGTCGAACCATTCCTGGTTTTGAAATCACCACCCACGTAATGAGAAGGTCCCTGAATTTCAATTACCATGTTGTGATCTGGCAGCAGCAGGTCAACCGGAGGTAATGAGTTCAGACTTTTTTCTTCTTCAATCTGCAAAGAGGGAATGCGTGATTGGAGTAGATCGCGAAAGTCAGATTGACGTTTTGACATGGTAGTCCGGTAATGGGGGATGACCGGACACGCTTTGCCAAGCCAACTTGCGGCCATGGCCATCATGGATTGATCCTCGTGATTGTCTGGATATGTATTTTCCAGGCGAGTAAAAAGGGCATCCATGTGCTTTTCAAGCGCATTATTTTTATTGGGATCTGAGACCAGGGTCAACCTGGCACAGCAGACCATTACCCCCCAGAGAGACATAAATATGTCTTGCTGAGAGAGCTGAGGTTTTTCACTGATTTTGCAGACAAGCGATTCGAACGTAGAGGTAAACACGTTCAGCTCAACGAGCTCACCCATTTTCGCCATGGCCCACAGCAGGTTGGCGATATGCTTAGGAATAAATTGGTCTTTCTGTTCGTTCACGAGGGGCAACAGCGCGGCCATAGACTTATTGAGCTCTGGTGTCTGCTCCTGCCCGTTTTCCATCAGTTTCGCCATGGCCCATAGCAAGTTGGCAATATCCCGGGCATTAAATTGGCCTTTCATTGCGTTCACGTGAGGCAACAGCGAGGCCACGGCGTTGTTGAGTTCTGCTGTTTGCTCCTGCCCATTGTCCAGCAGTTTCGCCATGACCCACAGCAGGTTGGCGATTTCCTGTGGGTTAAAGTCAGCTATATTTGCGTTCACGAGAGGTAACAGCGCGGCCAAGGCCTCTATGAGCCCCGGTATCCACTCCTGCCCGTTGTCCACCAGTTTCACCATGGACCACAGCAGATTGGCGATTTGCTTCGGGTTAAAGTTAGCTTTCTGTACGTTCACGCGGGGCAACAGAGCGGCCACGGCCTCTTTGAGCCCTGGTGTCTGTTCCTTCCCGTTGTCCACCAGTTTTGCCATGGCCCACAGCAGGTTGGCGATAGCCTGTGATTTAAAGTTAGCTTTCTGTACGTTCACGAGGGGCAACAGCGCTGCCATCGCTTCTTTGAGCCCCGGTGTCTGCTCCTGCCCGTTGTCCAACAGTTTCGCCATAGTCCACAGCAGGATGGCGATACCCTGTGGTGTAAAGTTAGCTTTCTGTGCGTTTACGTGGAGCAACAGCCTGGCCATGGCCTCGTTGAGCTCTGGTGTCCACTCCTGCCCGTTGTTCACCAGTTTCACCATGGCCCACAGCAGATTAGCGATTTCCTGTGGTTTAAAGTAAGCTTCCCTTGCGTTCACGAGCGGCAACAGCGCGGCTACAGCCTCGTTGAGCTCTGGTGTTCGCTCCTGCCCTAAGTCCACCAGTTTTGCCATGGCCCACAACAGATTGGCGATACCCTGGGCATTAAACTGGTCTTTCTGTGCGTTCACGTGGAGCAACAGCGCGGCTACGGCCTTGTTGAGGTCCGGTGTCTGCTCCTGCCCATTGTCCACCAGTTTCGCCATGGCCCACAGCAGGTTGACGATGCCCTGAGGTTTAAAGTCATCTTTTTGTACGTTCACGTTGGGTAACAGCGCGGCCACGGTCTCTTTGAATCCTGGTGTCCGTTCCTGACCGTTATTCACCAGTTTCGCCATGGCCCACAGCAGGTTAGCGGTATTCTGAGGTATAAATTGGTCTTTCAGTGCGTTCACGTGAGGCAACAGCGCGGCCACAGCCTCGTTGAGCTCTGGTGTCAACTCCTGGCCGTTGTCCACCAGTTTCGCCATGGCCCACAGCAGGTTGGCGATTCCCCGGACATCAATATCCCATGCTTCAGCTTTTTGGTTGCACTTGAATGTTATTGCATCCAGTAGTGTTGACAATAAGACAGCTTGTGTACGCTTAACACGCGGATCCATGGGTTTATGAGGGGTAAAAATACCCGCTGAAGTAAATGAGTGAAATGTTGTCGTCAGGCTTCGCCAATTCCAGCTCCGTTTTGCTGTGAAATTTTGTAGCAAACGCATCAGCTGGCTTTGTTCAGCTCGATTTAACGGTCTTTTAGCAGCTGACGTGTAGTTTTTTATTGAATTGGCATATTGCCCGTGATTTCTCCCTTTATAGCGATGACCGACACGCTCCGATTGACTCACCAGGTCATCCATTATTTTCTGTTTGGTGAGAGCATTAAAATCTTGAGCAGAGTTTACTGAACGGCGCAGCAGATATTGAGAAGAGCATGCGGCAGAAGAAGGGTAAAATTCATTGCGTCTCGTGGCGGTGCGGGGAGGATTATCCCATTGTCTGACTGTGGCATCTCTATATCGTCCATGCCTTGAAGATGCGGCATGGTCATTTGGTTGGTAGAAATCATTATCTGACCTGGCGTATTGACCACTGATACCAGCAGAGCTTCTATCCATAATTACATTTCATTAATTCATGAAAATATAAAAAGCAGACTACTGCTATGTTCAGAAGTTCATACTGATGAAATATCCGGGTTAAGTAATGGATACAGAACCATGCCCTTGTGCCCGGATGTCTACCCTGGTCTTTATGTGATTAATACACAGTTTCATTGAATCCAGGTTCCAAAGCTGGTTAACCGGGATTTCAATGACCTCAAATCCTGATTTTTTCAGCAGGGCGATTTTAAGCAGAGTCGAACCATTCTTGGTATTGAAATCACCACTCACATAATGAGTGGGTCCCTGAATTTCAATAACCATGTTGTAATCCGGCAGTAATAGGTCAACCGGAGGCAATGAGTTCAGACACTTTTCTTCTTCAATCTTCAAAGAGGGAATGCGTGATTGGAGTTGTTCGCGGAAGCCGGTTTGAGGTTGTGAGACGACTATCCGGTAATGGGGGGTAACCGGACAGGGTCTCCCGAGCCAACTTGCGGCCATGGCAATGACGCGTTTATCCTCATCGTTGTCCGGGGATGTATTTTCCAGGCGAGTAAACAGGTCATCCATGTGCTTTTCAAACACATTATTTTTATTGGCCTTAGAGACCAGAAACAACCTGGCACAGCATACCATTACTCCCCAGAGAGACATCAATATTGCCTTGAGAGAGACATGAGGGTTTTTACTGATTCGGTGGACAAGAGGCTCAAACGTGGCCATAGCCACGTTCAGATCAACGAACTCACCCAGTTTCGCCATGGCCCACAGCAGGTTGGCAATATGCTGAGGAGTAAATTGGTCTTTCTGTGCGTTCACGAGGAGTAACAGAGCGGCCACGGCTTTGTTGAACTCTGGTGTCTGCTCCTGCCCGTTTTCCACCAGTTTTGCCATGGCCCACAGCAGGTTGGCAATAGCCTGGGGTTTAAAGTTAGCTTTTTGTGCGTTCACGAGGGGCAACAACGTGGCTACGACCTCATTGAACTCTGGTGTTCGCTCCTTTCCGTTATCCATCAGCTTCGCCAAGGCCCACAGCAGGTTGGCGATACCCTGTGGTTTAAAGTTAGCTTTCTGTGCGTTGACGTGGGGCAACAGCGCGGCTATGGCGTCGTTTAGCCCTGAGGTCATGTCCTGCCCGTTGTCCACCAGTTTCGCCATGGCCCACAGCAGGTTGGCGATACTATGGGCAGTAAAATTGTCTTTCTGTACTTTCACGCGGGGCAGCAGCGCGGCCACAGCATGGTTGAGTTCTGGTGTACGCTTCTGCCCGTTGTCCACCAGTTTTGCAATGGACCACATCAGATTGGCAATTTCCTGTGGTTTAAAGTTAGCTTTCTGTGCGTTCACGAGGGGCAACAGCGCGACCACAGCCTCTCTAAGCCCCGGTGCACACTCCTGTTCGTTGTCTACCAGTTTCGCTATGGCCCACAGCAGGTTGGCGATATGCTGAGGAATAAATTGGTCTCTCTGTGCGCTCACGTGGGGCAACAGCCTGACCACGGCCTTATTGAGCGCTGGTGTTCGCTCCTGCTCATTGTCCACCAGTTTCGCTATGGCCCACAGCAGGTTGGCGATATGCTGAGGAATAAATTGGTCTTTATGTGCGCTCACGTGGGGCAGCAGCGCGACCACGGTCATTTTGAACTCTGGCGTCCGCTCCAGCCCGTTGTTCACCAGTTTTGCCATGGCCCACAGCAGATTGGCGATTTCCTGTGGTGTAAAGTTAGCTTTGCGCGCGTTCACATGTGGTAATAGCGCGGCCAGAGCCTCTTCGAGTTCTGGTGTCCATTCCTGCCCGTTGTCCACCAGTTTCGCCATGGCCCACACCAGGTTGGCGATACCCTGGGCAGCAAATTGGTCTTTCAGTGCGTTCACATGAGGCAACAGCGCAGCCAGGGCCTCGTTGAGTTCCGGTGTCTGCTTATACCCGTTGTCCACCAGTTTCGCCATGGCCCACAGCAGGATGGCGATTTCTCGTGGCTTGAAGTTAGCTTTCGGTGCATTTATGTGGGGTAACAGCGCAGCTAAAGCCTGTTTCAACGCTGGTGTCTGCTGCTGGCCGTTGTCCACCAGTTTCGCCAGGGCCCAGAGTATGTTGGCGATTTCCTGTGGCTTAAAGTTAGCTTTCTGTGCGTTTACATGGGGCAACAGGGTAGCCAGGGCTTCTTTGCGTTCTGGTGTCTGCTTCTGTCCTTTGTCCGCCAGTTTCGCAATGGACCACAGCAGATTGGCGATTTCCTGTGGATTAAAATTGTTTTTCCGGGCGTTTAACAGGGACAATAGCGCGGCCACGGCCTGTTTCAGCTCTGGTGTCTGATCCTGCCCCAAGTCCACCATTTTCGCCATGGCCCACAGCAGGTTGGCAATTCCCTGATTATCAATATACCTGACTTCAGATGTTTGATGGCACTTGAATATTATTGCATCAAATAGCGTTGACAATATGTTCGCTTGAGTAAGCTTGACGCGCTCATCCATGGGCTTATGAGTGGTAAAAACACCTGCTGAAGTCAATGAATGAAGTGTTGTCGACAGGCTTAGCCAATTCCAGCTGCGTGCTGCGGTAAAATGTTGCAGCAAACGTAGCAGCTGGCTTTGTTCAGCTCGATTTAACGGTCGTTTAACAGCTAATGAGTATTTTTTAATTGAACTGGCATATTGCCCGTGATTCCTCCCATCATAGCGATAACCGAAACGATCCGATTTTTTCAGCAGGTCATCCATTATTTCCTGTTTAATGAGGGCATTAAAATCTGGAGCAGGGTGTACTGAACGGCACAGTAAATATTGAGAAGAGCGTGCGTCATAAGAGTGGTAAGATTCGTTACGCCCCGGGGTAGTGCGGGAGGAATGATCCCGCCGTCTGACTGTACCCTGTCTGTATTGCCCATGCCTTGAAGAAGCGGCATGGTTATCCGGTTGGTGATAATCATTACCTGACCTTGCGTATTTACCACGGATACCAGCAGTGCTTCTATCCATAATTACATTTCATTAGTTCATGAAAATATAAAAAGCAGACTGCGATTCTGTTCAGAAGTTCATTTTGCTGGAATGTGAACATGGTTCAGGAACCATAATGAAAGGGAAGAGGTTATTACCATGAAAGGGAAGAGGTTATTACCTTCTTTTTCTCTTCCTTTTTCTTTTTGGTTTGCGTGTTTGCTGTTCTGAATGTTCTTCGGCCGTTAAGTAAGAGTGATCTGAGAATTGCCATCCTTTATTGGCAGTAACCTTGGCCTCTTCTGTCCACCCGATGTTAAATGATACAGCACCATGATCTTGTGCCGGGGTGTCTACCCTGGTCTTTATTTGATCAATACATCTATTCATTAAACCTTTGTTCCAAAACTCGTTCACCGGGATTTCAATGACCTCAAATCCTGATTTTCTCAGGAGTGCGATTTTAAGCAGAGTTGAACCATTCCGGGTTTTGAAATCACCACTGACGTAATGAGATGGTCCCTGAACTTCAATAATAATGTTGTGATCTGGCAGTAGCAGATCAACTGGAGGTAATGAATGCAGACTCTTTTCTTCTTCAATTTTCAAAGAGGGAATGCGAGATTGGAGTTGATTGCGGAAGATGGTCTGATATTTTGAAGTGGTTGTCTGGTAATAGGGGGTGACCGGACATGGTTTTCCAAGCCAACATGCGGCCATGGCAAGGATGGATTGATCCTCTTCATTGACCGGGGATATATTTTCCAGGCGAGTAAACAGGTCATCCATGTGCTTTTCAAGCACATGATTTCTATTGGTATTGGAGTCCAGAGACAATCTGGCACAGCATACCATGACTCCCCAGAGAGACATCAATATGGCGTGGTGAGTGAACTGAGGGTTGTAACTGATTTGGTAGACAAGGGATTCGAACGTAGAGGTAGCCATGTTCAGCTCAACGAACTCACCGAGTTTCGCCATGGCCCACAGCAGGTTGGCAATTTCCTGTGGTTTAAGATGAGTTTTCTGTGCGTTCACGTGGGACAACAGCACGGCTATGGCTTCGTTGAGTTCTGGTGTCCGCTCCTGGCCGTTGTCCACCAGTTTGGCCATGGCCCACAGCAGGTTGGTGATTTCCTGTGGTTTAAAGTGAGTTTTCTGTGCGTTCACATGGGGCAACAGCGCTGCCACGGCTTCGTTGAGTTCTGGTGTCTGCTCCTGGCCGTTGTCCACCAGTTTTGCCAAGGCCCACATCAGGTTGGCGATACCCTGGGCTTTAAATTGGTCTTTCTGTACGTTCACGTGGGGCAACAGCGTAACCACGGCCTCGTTGAACCTTGGTGTCAGGTCCTGCCTGTCCACCAGTTTCGCCAAGGCCCATAGCAGGTTGGCGATATGCTGAGGAATAAACTGGTTTTTCTCTGAGTTCACGTGGGGTAACAGTGCGGCCACAGCTTCTTTGAGCCCTGGTGTCCATTGCTGCCCGTTGTCCACCAGTTTGGCCATGGCCCACAGCAGGTTGGCGATTTCCTGTGGTTTAAAGTTAGCTTTCTGTGCATTTACTTGAGGTAACAGCGCGGCCACAGCTTCTTTCAACTCTGGTGTCAGCTCCTGCCCGTTGTCCACCAGTTTTGCCATGGCCCACAGCAGGTTGGCGATTTCCTGTGCTTTAAAGTGAGTTTTCTGTGCGTTCACATGGGGCAACACTGCGGCCAGGACCTTGTTGAGCTCTGGTGTCCGCTCCTGCCCGTTGCCCGCCAGTTTTGCCATGGCCCATATCAGGTTGGCGATACCCTGGGCATTAAACTGGTCTTTCTGTGCGTTCATGATGGGCAACAGCGCGGCCATGGCCTTCTTGAGACCTGGTATCTGCTCCTGCTTGTTGTCCAACAGTTTCGCCATGGCCCACAGCAGATTGGCGATAGCCTGAGGATTAAATTGGTCTTTCTGTTCGTTGACCTGGGGCAACAGTGCGGCCACGGCTTCGTTGAACTCTGGTGTCCGCTCTTGCCCATTGTCCACCAGTTTCGCCATGGCCCACAGCAGGTTGGAGATTTCCTGTGGTTTAAAGTCAGCTTTCTTTGCGTTTACCAGGGACAGCAGCGAGGCCACGGCTTCGTTGAGCTCTGATGTCCGATCCTGCCCGTTGTCCACCAGTTTCGCCATGGCCCACAGCAGGTTGGCGATAGCCTGGGCATTAAATTGGTCTTTCTGTATGTTCACCTGGGTCAACAGTTCGGCCACAGCTTCTTTGAGCCCTGGTGGCCACCCCTTCCCGCTGTCCACCAGTTTCGCCAAGGCCCATAGCAGGTTGGCGATATGCTGAGGAATAAACTGGTTTTTCTCTGAGTTCACGTGGGGTAACAGTGCGGCCACAGCTTCTTTGAGCCCTGGTGTCCATTGCTGCCCGTTGTCCACCAGTTTGGCCATGGCCCACAGCAGGTTGGCGATATGCTGAGGAATAAACTGGTTTTTCTCTGAGTTCACGTGGGGTAACAGCGCGGCCACAGCTTCTTTGAGCCCTGGTGTCCATTGCTGCCCGTTGTCCACCAGTTTTGCCATGGCCCACAGCAGATTGGCGATTCCCTGGGCATCAATATCCCATGCTTGAGGTTTTTGGTTGCACTTGAATATGGTTGCATCAAGTAGCTTTGATAGTAAGGCAGCTTGAGTAAGTTTAACACGCTCACCCATCGGTTTATGAGGGGTAAAAACACCCGCTGAAGTAAATGAATAAAGTGTGGTCGTCAGGCTTCGCCAATTCCAGCTCTGTGTGACTGAAAAATTTTGTAGCAAACGTATCAGCTGGCTTTGTTCCGCTGGATTTAAAGGTCTTTTTGACGCTGACGTGTATTTTTTAATTAAACTGGCATATTGCCCGTGATTTCTCCCATCATAGTGATGACCGAAATGATCCGATTTACTCATCAGATCATTCATTATTTCCTGTCTGATGAGGGCACTAAAATCTTCAGCAGGGTTTATTGAACGGTGCATTAGGTATTGAGAAGGCCGTGCGCCAGAAGAGTGGCAAAATTCATTGCGCCCCGGGGTAGTACGTGAGAAGTTATCACGTCGTCTGACTGTAACCTGTCTATATTGCCCATGCCTTGAAGAAGCGGCATGATCATCCGGTTGGTTGTAATCATCGCCTGATCTTGTGTATTTACCACAGATACCAGCAGTGCTTCTATCCATAATTATATTTCATTAATTCATGAGAATATAAAAAGCAGACTGCTGTTCTGTTCATAAGTTCATTTGATGGAATGTCTATAATTCCCTGGTCTGTTAATGATCAAAAGAAAGCTGCCGATAAGCCAGTGGACAACAACAGTGTGATGTGACAATCTGATCATTGTTACATTTTGTTGATCTTGATGTTGATACTGCTTTTCTACGCAAGGACTTGCGTTCAACCTAGAGAAAAACCAGAGTTTTCCATGCAAAAAAGGACTTTATACATTGGTAACCTGGCGTATACCGCCGTTGAAGAGGATCTTGAACAGGCCTTTGAATCATTTGGTGTCATTGAAGATATCAAACTGATGAGGGACCGGGAGACTGGGCGCTCAAGGGGCTTTGCATTCATCACCTTTGAAAAAGAAACGGAAGCGGAAGCCGCCAGAACTATGGATGGCAAGGAAGTAGCCGGGCGGCCATTAAGAGTGAATGGCGCTCGGCAGAAGGAATCTGGTCAGCGAGATTCAGCCAAAAGACAGCCAAGGTCTTTTAATAACAATTTTAACCGCTAATGACTTAATCAGATATCACTTCAGCAGCGGTGCTGTGAGCTTCACGGGTATGTGCGGCTCACTCTCTTGCCTCATACGCCAAAAGAGCCAGGGCAGCTCCGATGGTAGCTCCCCCGAGACAAACCACAGTACCGGAAACATTGAGCACGCCACAAGTAGCTACAGCATGATTAAATACAACGCCACCACAAGCCCCGGCAGCAGCCCCGGCACCAGTAACTAAACCTATTGGGGCATCAGCAGCAGCCCCGAGAGCCCCGATAGCAGCCACAGGAATAAACACAGCAGTATTCGCAGCAATTGCAATCACTGAGGCAGGATTCAAGGACCCGTTAAGAACCACGCCACTGGCAAAGCCAGCGTACAAACCACCGAGATAAATTGAGGCAGTTCTGCCAAAGATTGGGATAGCTTTTATCGAAATTTTTACTACTCGCTCAGACAACGGGATTTGGTTTATCTGTTCTACTTCATCATCAGTTAATTGTCTTGTACATGTCAGGCAGTTTCTTTGGCCAGAACTTTCCATCCATCTCTGCATGCATGATCTGCCAAAAGTATGCCCACACGTTGGTTTGAAGGGGCTGCATTGCGCTGAATCGTGACAGATTATACAGCCAACGCCGTCAGTAATACCCATATAAAAAAATCACTGTTTCAATTTCTGACATCTGTATTGTATCTGCTGACATCTGTATCTGGTTTTGGTTCCCTACGGGTACCGGGAACTATGAAGAGTATATTCTGAAGGTGCCCGCTAAAATTCGGCAAATAAAAAGGAAAGCCTATTCTCGGTCAGCCTCCTGAGGAATTTTCTGTGATTCAAAAGCAGCACTGATTAACTCTCGCGTATAGGCTTCTACAGGCTGGTTAAAAATCTGTCGGGTAGTTCCCTGTTCGACAATCTTTCCCCCCTGCATCACGACAATTCGATGACTCATGGCTTTCACCACCGCCAGGTCATGGCTGATAAAAATGTAACTCAGGTGGTATTTTTTCTGCAGGTTGCGCAGTAAATCGATGATCTGGGATTGGACGGTTCTGTCCAGCGCGGACGTTGGCTCGTCCAGCACCATCAGTCTGGGTTTCAGCACCAGAGCCCTGGCAATGGAGATACGCTGGCGCTGGCCACCGGAAAACTCATGGGGATAACGGTGACGACACTCCGGGTCAAGGCCAACATCATCCAATGCAGCGATGATCTGTTCTTCACGATTGGCTTCAGTGGCCAGTTTATGTATATCAAGGCCTTCACCAACAATATCAGCAACCGTCATGCGTGGGCTGAGACTGCCAAAGGGATCCTGAAACACGATCTGCATTTCCCGTCGCAGTGGCCGGAACTGGTCCTGATTCATAGTGTCGATACGTGTATCTTCAAACCTGATCAGGCCCTCTGATGTCTGCAGTTTCAACAGTGCCATGCCCAGGGTTGTTTTACCGGAACCGGACTCACCAACAATGCCCAGGGTTTCGCCCTGGTGAATGGTGAGCGATAAATCAGTGACCGCCTTCACATGGCCTACGTTTTTTTTGAAAAACCCTTTTTTGATCGGGAACCAGACTTTGATCTTTTCGCCAGTGACCAGGGGCGTGGGGTGTTCGTTCAGAGGTTCAGGTTCTCCGTCAGGTTCGGCATTGAGCAGGTCGATGGTGTAGGGGTGTTGAGGCGCTGTGAACACGGATTTCGTGATGCCCTGCTCAACAATCTCACCGTCTTTCATCACGCAGATTCGATCCGAAACATGGCGTATCAGGTTAAGGTCGTGACTGATAAACAGAATGGCCATACCCAGTTTCTGCTGAAGGTCCGCCAGCAGACTGAGAATTTGTCGTTGCACGGTTACATCCAGAGCGGTGGTTGGCTCATCGGCAATCAGCAGTGTTGGTTCACAGGCGAGGGCCATGGCAATCATGGCCCGTTGTCGCTGTCCACCGGACAGCTCATGGGGATAGGCCTTTAAACGGTTACTGGCATCACGAATACCAACCAGTTCCAGCAGTTCCAGTGTCTTAGCCGTTGCCTCATTGTTTTGCAGGCCAAGGTGTATAGCTAGTACTTCGCCTATCTGCTTTTCAATGGTATGCAGCGGATTGAGCGCTGTCATTGGCTCCTGAAAGATCATACTGATCTTATGGCCACGAATTTTGCGCATTTGTGATTTGGAAAAACCCAGCAGGGCCTCATCGGCAAACGCTATTTCTCCAGAGCAATGGGCATTTTCCGGAAGAAGCTGCAGGATGCTCAGGGCAGTAATGGATTTGCCGGATCCGGACTCACCGACCAGGCCAACGGTTTCTCCGGCATTGACAGAGAACGACACACCTTTAACGGCATCAACACGGTTCTCACCCTGTTGAAAATCAATCCGGAGATTGTTAATGGCCAATAATGGATTATCCATAAATGTTCGGTTCTCTTTAATAGTATTTTCTCGGATCCAACGCATCCCGGCATGCTTCACCAATAAACACCAGTAACGTCAGCATAATGGACATGACCAGAAATGCGGTAATTCCCAGCCAGGGTGCCTGAAGGTTGTTTTTGCCCTGGGCAATCAACTCGCCAAGGGAAGGGGAGCCAGCCGGCAGGCCGAAACCCAGGAAATCAAGGGAGGTCAGGGTAGTAATGGCTCCTGTCAGAATAAATGGCATAAACGTGACCGTGGCGATCATGGCGTTGGGTAAAATATGCCGGAACATCAAGCGCCCATTGGTCATTCCCAGGGCCCTGGCGGCACGAACATACTCCAGATTTCTGCCCCGGAGAAACTCGGCACGCACCACATCCACCAGTGCCATCCATTGGAATAACAGCATGATACCCAGCAACCACCAGAACCCCGGCTCGACAAAACTGGCAAGGATGATCAACAGGTAGAGATTGGGCATGCCGGACCAGATTTCAATAAAACGCTGTCCGAATAAATCGATTTTGCCGCCGTAAAAACCTTGCAGAGCGCCAACCGCAACACCGATGATGGTACTGAAGAAGGTCAGTGCCAAACCGAAAAGTACCGAAATGCGGAAGCCGTAAATCACCCGTGCCAGCACATCACGGCCCTGGTCATCGGTACCCAGCCAGTTGTCAAGGGAAGGTTGGGCGGGCGCAATACGGGCATAATTAATGGTGTCGTAACTGTAGCGAATGGGCGGCCAGAGCATCCATCCTTTGGGCTCGATCAGTTCTTTGGCAAATTCCTGTCGGTAGTCCATTTCCAGTTCAAACTCTCCGCCAAAGGTGGTTTCCGGATAGGTGACCAGGGTCGGGAAATAGGGGCTGCCATCGTACCAGAGCAGCAGCGGCTTATCGTTAGCCACCACCTCTGCCAGCAGGGTTATGACGAAGAGAATGCTGAATATCCAGAG
>NZ_JAGHQV010000064.1:0-19425 GCF_017744175.1 Thalassotalea sp. G20_0
AGCGAGGATGGCAGAAAATTGAGGATAAAAAGTCGGAAATTTTTAGTGAATAGTGGTTCTATTTGCTAAAAATTTCCGACTTTTTAGACCAATTTGCTGCCACCGCAGTAGGGCAGCCTATTCTCGGACAGCCTCCTAGTTCCAGACAACAAAGAAATAACCGTCAGTGGCAGGAAGGTGGGAGATACCAGAATGGCAAGATATGGTTGTGATGACCACAACCATATTGCTAAAAAGAGAAAATTAATTTTCTCTTCTTTCAGCAAGCTCTTCCATTCTGGCCTGTAGCTCTTCATGCTTTGTAGGAACAGTAATAGAGTCCAGTGCTTCTCTGGTACTCATCGCATTCACCACATTCATAACAGGCATTGATACCGGTTTTTCCATACCATGTCTTTCCATGGCCTGAGCAGCATAGTCCCGATCCGCTGAAGCATTGGCGCTGAAAAGAATGACAGAAGAAGCTACGATGGCAGATAGTGTCTTTTTCATGGTTGTTCTCCATTGATAGTAAGCAGACCTATTCCCAGCCCCTGTTATTAAGGGGTTAAGCAATAGTGAAGATGTATAGCGACCAAAGAGCAGAAAAGTGAAAGAGTGTCGGGATAGTTAATGACAATAAGCAGCAAATAATCGCTTTTTTCTCAATGTCACTTTTCCAGCACTGTTCTGATTTATCAGTTATTCTTGTGGACTTTTTTTGTTGGACAAAAGGCATGATCGAAGCGCCTGCGGAACAACTTGATATTATCTATCAGGATCAATGGCTGGTGGCTATCAACAAACCCTCCGGCTTGCTGGTGCACCGCTCCATGATTGATCGTCATGAAACCCGCTTTGCCATTCAGCTATTGAGGGATCAGATCGGTCAACCTGTTTTTCCCCTTCACCGACTGGATAAACCAACGTCTGGAGCGCTTGTGTTTGCCCTGTCGTCCGAAGTTGCCAAACGGGCAGGTGAGCAGTTTCAGGAAGGCCGGATCAGTAAAATCTATCATGCCATTGTCAGGGGTTATGTGCCTGAGTCCGGTGTGGTTGACCACCCGTTGAAGGAAAAACTGGATAAAATAGCTGATCGCAAGGCACGCCGGGATAAACCTGCCCAGGAAGCGGTCACCGAATATCATCGGCTGGCTACGGTTGAGCTGCCAATAGCCATTGATCGATACCCATGCAGCCGCTATTCGCTGGTGGAGGCAAAGCCCAAAACCGGTCGCAAGCACCAGATTCGTCGACATATGAAGCATATTGCCCATCCTGTTATTGGTGATGCAAAACACGGCAAGGGAAACCATAATCGGTATTTTGCCGAGCACTTTGCTGCGGACCGATTACTGCTGCACTGTTCTGTCATGGCAATGAACCACCCGGTTACCGGTGAGCCCATCACTTTTTATGCGCCGATGGATAGTGTGTTTGATCAACTTTTGCAGCGATTTGGCTGGACAACGCCAAATCCCACAGTATAAATGCCCTTTTTTTACCGGATTGAGGTATACCAATGAAAAAAATGATGTCTGGAATGCTGGTGTCACTGGCAATTTTTCTGGCTGGTTGTGCATCCACTCAAGAGTCACAGAAGGTTAATGCTGAAACATCGGAAGTAGCCGTAACCCGTCAGTTTACCGGTTCCACCATGACCCCGGATCCCGTTATGCAGCAGGTGATGGCGTTGAGCCAGGCAGGTGTCCTGAAGGATGTTCGCATGACCCGCTCTATTCCTGCCCGGATCACCGCAACAGGACCTGAGAATGTTCTGGCCTGCATCGCTACGGAAGGAAGCCGCTGGCTGGAAGAGCACCAGGAGTGCGAGTTCATGGCAGAAGAAACCTGCACTCAACTGGGCGGTGAATTCAACCCTTGCGCATCATCCTGTCGAAATGATCCGGATGCCATGGTGTGCAATTTGATGTGTGTTCAAGTCTGTAAGTTTTAATCCATCGATCTCGCAAAGTCATCGGGTTGGTTTTGCGAGCGAGCTTTCTCTTTCCTTAAGTTTCCCCTTGAAGTGTTTGTCGGACCTCTGTCCTACCGATGGATAGGTGTTTTTACGAGTTTGATTAAATATTATCCAATAAATATCCTATTTATGAATTTTTCTTAAATTTCTGAATTTAATGGGTAATAATTAAAGCTGCGGTTTGTTTCTCAGCCTTGTACCCGATAAATACCTATTATATTTTAGTCGTATTGTATGAAAACACTGCAGCATTTATCCGGTTATGTCTTCAGCAGTTATCAGCTGGGTCTGTTCAGGCAACTGGGAGAGTTCAGAGGCCGCCAGCTGGTCACTATTCGTCAGCAGCCGGAGGTTCTGGATACGCTCCGTCAGGTTGCGGTACTGGAGTCTGTGGAATACAGCAGCCGGTTGGATGGCATTGTCGCTTCCAGAGAGCTGGTTCGTAAGCTGGTGCACCGGGAATACCGTCCGACTGCACCGGTTGAGAGGCAGGTTGCCGGCTACCGGGATGGCCTGGAGATTGTGGTTGAGCCGGGCGAACACATGACCCTGTCGGTTAGCCTTATCCGCCAGCTGCATGCCATGTTATATGCCCATGTGCCCCACGAAGGCGGACGTTGGCGGGTTACCAATAAAGAGATTGTTGAGCGTGACAGCAAGGGGCAGAGAATTGGTGTTCTATATCGAACCATGCCCGCCAGGGCCATTGCCGGAGCCATGGAAGAGCTGGTTGCCTATTACGATGAAGGGCTTCAGCACCAGATTGAGCCCCTGTTACTGATACCAACTGTTGTACTGGATTTTCTCTGTATTCACCCTTTCAGCGATGGCAATGCCCGTATCGCCTGGTTGATCATGGCGATGATGTTGGCGCTTAACGGTTATCAGGTGGCCCAGCTGATTAGCCTTGAGCGGGTTCTGGTAAAGCATGAACAGGCCTATAAAAGGGCGTTACAGCTGAGTGTAAAAGGCTGGCATGAAGGGCAACACAATCCGATGCCATGGATCGATTTTTTCCTGAATACCCTGATTCGTGCTTACGAAGAACTGGAAGATAAAATTCATACTTTGCAGTGGCAGGGCAGTCGCGCGCCCAAATCGCAGCTGGTAAGGATGGCCATTGAGCAGACCAGTCATGCTTTTTCCATTGCGGATATTTGCCTGCAAATCCCCACGGTCAGTCGGGAACTGGTCAAAAAGGTGGTTCAGCAGATGCGCACTGAAGGCTTGCTGGAGCCAGTAGGCAGAGGGCGTGGTGCCCAGTGGCAAAAGTGTAATAACCCCTGACCGGGCAGGGTGAGAACAGCGAAGGAAAGTAAATCAGTAGAGAAATCACCTCTTATGAGCGTGGTTTCTTCTATGCCTCTTCCTGATCTGAACGTGTTCTGTAAACCCTAAAGCTCCTCTTTTTCAAACACAAAGATGCCGTCCTGCAAGGAAACTCGGCCTCCGTCATATCGAGCAGCATTCCAGTCTATTGTTGAGCCGTACTTGGTTTGCAGGTATTGATAAAGTGCAACATTATTTTGGTCAGCAAGGTAATGAATGAGCGTTTTTCCGGAACATTTGTCCTGATGATTGGGATCTGCACCATACTTAATCAGCAAATCAACAACCGGGAATTGATCTACCTTGACAGGATTATGTTGACTTACAAAAAAAAGAAGGCTATTTAACCCCCCATTGCATGTTTCTGCATTGAGAACGGCGGGCAAGCTGCTCTGTTCGATACGTTGAAGTATCAGCTTAAGCGTTTCTATCGTCCCGTACTGGCAAGCAAAATGAATGGCTGTTCTACCGCTTCCCTCATGTATTAAGACAGATGCACCATTTTCAAGTAAAAAACTGATCATCGGCAGGTCATTATTACAGATCGCAACATGTAATGGTGTTTGTCCTAAATGATTTTGTTGATTTAAATCACTGTTAAAATGTTGGGGTAAGGCATTTTTCCATAATTGAGCCACTGGCAGTTTTTCATGCACCGCTGCCATATGTAAAAGAACATCCCCATCTTTATCAGGATATTCCCCAATTAAGGTCAGTAACTGTAACTGAGTGTTTACAGGTAATTTAGGTAGGCATTCAGCGGGATATAAAGCTCTTTGGAGTAAAGTACGCTGGTGAGATTCATCCATCTCGACTTGATGACAGGATGTCGTAATGCTTGCCAGTCGCTCTTCCAGACCTGCACCACTATTGGCCTCACTGGTAGAGGGATAACTATTTTCGTAAGTGGGGGCAGGTGAGAGCGGTTTTGCCTTGGTATCCAAAATATCCTCCTCAATTTTAGACACGTTAAAACCGTTTAGACCAATATCAGAGTCGATAGTTTCAGAAGGTGTGATTATAAATAGTTAACCAAATGAAATCGTATTTTCTGTTTTCCCGGATCAGCACCTTAACCGGAGCTGACCCGGGGAGCCATTTAAAGCATCCGATGCAGAACATCATGCTCAGGCTTATCGAAGTAACGATGTTTAATGGTGGCCAGAATGTGCAGTGCCACAATGCCCAACAGAACATAGGGAATAATGACGTGGATATCGTGGAGTCGGCCCGCCAGCTCAGGATTCTTTTCCAGGAAGCTGGGCATGACCAGGTTGAACAGCGGCACCTTACGACCGGCAGCGTCAGACATCAGGTAGCCACTCACCGGTACCAGGAACATAAAGAGGTAGAGGAGCCAGTGCACCAGTGTTCCAAGTTTTTTCTGATAAGTGGGCATGCTGTCCGGTAGTTTCGGAATCTTGCTGGCCCAGCGAATCACCAGACGGGCGAACAACAGGAAGATCACCAGAACACCGAAGGATTTATGTAAGTGGTAAATGTCGTATTTGTAGCTGACGTTATCTTCCAGGCCGACCATATACCAGCCCGCACCAATGATGCCCAAAATAAGAAGACCGACAGTCCAGTGCATCAGGCGCATGAGTACGGGGTATTTATCAGAGTTGCTCATCGGTTTGCCCTGCTTTTTTTAGTTAAAAGATATCATAATTTATTATAGTGTTTCGGTGCTATAGATATGAGGTTGTATCAAAGCGTAACCGTTGCTCAATCATCCTGGTTGAGTCTTTTCGCTTCAGGCAAGGAACTTTGTGATGTCAATCTGAGACTAACGAGTAGGCAAATAATGTCAGATCTTTGCTTATGAATATTGTCTCAACAACACCATTGCAAGCCTGTGGTGACGTTTCAGAAAACGCTTTTGACCAGTCCATCGATAAGCCTGATGATGCCAAACAGTTCAGAGGATTTGGTGCTGTCCTCAGATCCGGGGTCACGTCTATATTGCAACGGACCGGAGCGGATGACCAACTCTGGCTCCGACAGGCACAGGAAGGAGGCAATCGCCTCATGACTCGCCTGATGTCTGCGGTACCTGTTGTTTATTCCTTGCTGATCATCAATAGCCTGCCCACCGCTAACGGTTGTGAATGGGGGCCTTCAGGCTCACGAAATGGAACAGTGTCGGCGAATCCTCACCTGGGTTTTCCCGAACCGGAAGTGGAGTGGGCCGATTGGGCAAGTGATGTTGTATTGTATGGTGGCTGTGCGACGCTGCTTGCCAGTCACATTGCCAGATTCGCAGCACGGCTGTATGCCGGTAAACAGTCAAGTGAGCAGGTGCCGGAACCGGGTCCTATGGAAAATAATTTCAAGGAGCTGGCGAAAAAAATGCTTCGTACAGAGGCCAGTGAAGTGGTGAAATCCCTGGTCCTGGTGGCAAGTGTCGTCGGTATTGTTGATTTTATGAAAATGAAAATTGATAGGGAACGTCCCTATGTCCTGAATCCTGACTATATCCATGGAAATCTGTGTATGGATCCGGATGATTTCAAGGCCATGCCCTCGGGGCATGCGTCAGTTTCGGCTATTGCCTGGTCGCAGGTTGTCCTTAACGTTATAGATACTGCGGCGATGTCTTCCCCCGCCTTCAAGCGCTTGCTGTCAAAAATGGCAGTCTTCTCAAACCAGCCGCTTGCTTCACCGGCCGGGAAGCGAGTTATAGCCTTTGCAGGTGCCATGGGTTTTGGAGCCCTGGCTGGGGCATTAAGGGTTCTGGCGGCCAAACATGATGCTATTGATGTGTCCGTCGGCGCGGGTATAGGCATCATTGCCGCTGCCTGCTCCCCATATATTCGCAGTGGTGTTTTTAACCATGGCGCTGTAGTGGATAAAAATACCGGATATTACTATGACGATGACGTGTATAGTCGAGCTGTTGAAGCAGGGGAGCCGATGCAGGCTAGGGATAATCAAGAAGCAGAAGCGATGGTGTGATGAGATTGATAATACCATCATCATGCAGGTTGGAAGATTGGCAAATTTCAGGAGCCAGCAAATTATATGACCCGATGAAAGCGGATCACAATGCACCTTGCGACCCGCCCCCGTCTAATGCCAACAGATGTTAAGGAATTATCTTTTAATAAGTTCCCGATTTCCGTTCACCCTGAAGCTTGTAGAAGGGTCGTGCCACCGAACTTCGACAAGCTCAGTCCGAACGGAGTCAGGCAATGAAAATAGGGAAGTTATTTCCAGACAACTCCCAAGGGCAATTCTTAGGGTGGACATTAAGCTTACCCCTCCATTTTCAATGGCTTTTGAATGGAACCACGAAGGATACAAAGAGTACGAAGGAAAAGAAAATCTCTTCTTTGTGCTCTTTGTGTCCTTCGTGGTTCCATCTTTAACTTCCCGAAGAGGGGAGTAGGCGCTTAATGTCTACCCTAAGAAGCGCAATCACCCTTCCAGCTTACTGGCGATGCTCTCAATCGCTGCCGGGTACTGCACCTCGATATCTTCATTAGAACCAACGCTCAGACCGAGATCCCTGACCAGGCCATCTTTCAAACCATAAACCCAGCTGTTTACGGTCAGTTTCTGGCCACGATCCCAGGCATCCTGAACGATGGTTGTCTGACAGACGTTCAGCACCTGTTCCAGAACGTTCAGTTCACACATTCTCTGAAACTGGTCATCATCACTGCCAGCATTCTCAAGCAGCTCAGTGTGCTTCTTCTTAACGTCCTGCACATGCCTGAGCCAGTTATCGATCAGTCCCAGTTTGGAGTTGTTCATGGCTTCGCGCACACCGCCACAGCCGTAATGCCCCGTCACAATAATATGTTCTACCTTCAGGTAGTCCACAGCATATTGAAGGACTGACAGACAGTTCAGGTCGGTATGAACCACCACATTGGCCACGTTTCGGTGCACAAACAGTTCGCCCGGAAGAAGGCCGACGATTTCGTTGGCAGGTACCCGACTGTCGGCACACCCGATCCAGAGATACTTGGGTGCCTGCTGCTCAGAGAGTTGTTCAAAAAAGCCGGGCTTTTCTTCACGAATGGACTTGGACCATTGGTTATTGTTTTCAAGGAGGTTTGCCAGACTGGACATAGTTTCCTGATCCATAATTCGGTTCCTTAACTGGAAAACGTTATAGCAACTCCGCTCTGGCAAAACCAGTACTCAAATGTAAGAGGTTTGTAACCGGGGCATTCGGTAGCGATGTTCCAGATTAGTGCAAGCGCTTGGGTGCAGCGGATGTAGCCGCACCGTTGTTGCCATCTCTGAAGTTTTCTTACGGGCTTAATAAGGCAAGGTATTTGCTCGGCAGAATAAGCTAACACTATTAAATTCAGCTGGTTATCAAGTTTTCTGGTATTTGGCATGTTTTCTGCTCAACCACCGGCAGTAGATCTCTGTGCGTTGACTGATACCGGAAAAGAGTGATGCCTGATTACGGTGATCACAGTTCAAGGCAGAGAGATCAGTTATACAGGGGAGGGGAATAATGAAGTGGTTAAAGCCTTTTAAGAAGGCATCGGTTCAGCAGGCTGCCAGGTTAAGTAAGGTTGCTGCCATCAGTGCCGTTATGGGGGTGAGTGCTTTCATCGGGCAAGCCAGCGCCAAGGCAGACTTTGAGCTTGGCTATCCGGAAAAGGAAGAGCTGACCATTGGCTTTATCAAGCTGACCGATATGGCACCCATTGCTATTGCTTACGAGAAAGGCTTTTTTGAAGATGAAGGACTCTATGTCACCATCGAAGCCCAGGCAAACTGGAAGGTGCTGCTTGATGGCGTGATTGACGGGCGTCTGGATGGTGCCCATATGCTGGCTGGACAGCCTCTGGCGGCCACCATGGGCTTTGGTACCAAGGCCAATATCATTACGCCATTCTCGATGGATCTGAATGGTAACGGGATTACGGTGTCCAACGAGATCTGGGCCCAGATGAAACCCAATATTCCAAAAATGGCCGATGGTCGACCTCAGCACCCGATCAAGGCGGATGCCTTGAAACCGGTTGTTGAGAAATTCCAGTCTGAAGGCAAGCCGTTTAATATGGGTATGGTTTTTCCAGTCTCTACCCACAATTATGAACTTCGCTACTGGTTGGCCGCCGGTGGTATTCACCCCGGGTTTTATGCGCCTCATAAAGGGGATACTTCTGGCCAGATTGATGCCGATGCCCTGCTCTCCGTTACACCACCACCACAGATGCCATCCACCATGGAGGCTGGCACTATCTATGGTTACTGTGTCGGCGAACCCTGGAATCAGCAGGCGGTCTTCAAGAATATCGGTGTGCCGGTGGTGACCGATTATGAGATCTGGAAAAACAACCCCGAGAAGGTGTTCGGGATTACCGAGGAGTTTTATAACAAGTACCCCAATACCACCATACGTCTGACACGGGCCCTGATCCGTGCAGCCCAGTGGCTGGATGCCAACGATAATGCCAACCGGCCTGAGGCGGTGAAAATCCTGTCACAATCCAACTATGTTGGTGCTGACTATGAAGTCATCGCCAACAGCATGACCGGCACCTTTGAGTACGAGAAAGGCGACAAACGACCGGTAGAAGATTTCAATGTGTTCTTCCGTTACAACGCTACTTATCCCTATTACTCCGATGCGATCTGGTATCTCACCCAGATGCGCCGCTGGGGGCAGATTTCAGAAGACAAGAGCGATGAGTGGTACAAGGAGCTGGCGGCCAAAGTGTACCGTCCGGATATCTATGAAAAAGCAGCACTGTCGCTGGTGGATGAAGCGCTGGTGAAGCTGCAGGACTTTCCGGACTTTGAGTCGGAAGATGGTTTCCGTGATCCACAGACGCACTTTATCGACAATCTGGTCTACAACGGCAAAAAGCCAAACGACTACATCAACCAGTTCAACATCGGTCTGAAGCAGGGTGACAGGATTTGATCCTGTTGCCTCTCTTTGAGGGAAGATAAGGAGAGTGGATTATGACGGATGCCTCCGTTGTCAGTCAGTCAGTGAATGAGGGCAAGTCATCACCGTTGTCTTTTCTTGCCGGGCTGGGCATTACGGTGAATCCCGGTAAAGTGTTCAGCACGGTACTGATGCCTATCATTGGCATCGTCGTCTTTCTGCTGATCTGGTCGGGCGCTGCGCGGAATATTGATACCTCGCTGGGCAAATTTCCCGGGCCAGTGGCGGTGTGGGAGCAGTTTGGCTCTCTCTACCAGGAGCATGTCACCGAACGGGAAAAGGCAGAAGCCTTTTATCAGCGGCAGGAAAAACGCAATGCTGCCCGTGTCGCCAAAGACCCTGACTATGTGCCAAAAATCCGGGCCTATACCGGCAAGGAAACCTTTCTTGATCAGATCGTAACCAGCCTGGTCACCGTGATGAGTGGTTTTCTGCTGGCAGCCCTGGTTGCCATACCCCTGGGTATCGCCATCGGTCTTAATAAAACCTTGAATGCCGCGGTGAACCCGATCATTCAGATATTCAAACCGGTTTCACCCCTGGCTTGGTTGCCGCTGGTGACCATGGTTGTCAGTGCACTCTACATCAGCCCTGATCCTTTGGTAGCCAAGTCTTTTTTAAATTCGATGATCACCGTGATGCTCTGCTGTCTGTGGCCCATGGTGATTAACACATCGGTGGGTGTCTCTTCCCTGGACCGTGACTTGATAAACGTCAGTCGTGTATTGCGACTGCCTGCCCTGAAACACGTTCAGAAAATTGTACTGCCCGCATCGGTACCGATGATTTTTACCGGTATGCGACTCTCCCTCGGAGTAGCCTGGATGGTGCTGATTGCGGCAGAAATGCTGGCCCAGAACCCCGGGCTGGGCAAGTTTGTCTGGGATGAGTTTCAAAATGGCAGCTCAAACTCGCTGGCACGCATTATGGTTGCCGTGATCGTCATTGGTGTGATTGGCTTTGGCCTTGATCGTGCCATGCTGGCCATCCAGCGTTTTGCCTCCTGGGATAAAAGCAAAGCCACTCATTAATAAAGGGAACCCTGCTCATGAGTACACTGCTGGATATCAGTCATATCGATATGGTGTTTGATACACCGAAAGGCCCTTTTACCGCACTCAAAGGGGTTGACCTGAAAATTGCCAAAGGGGAGTTTGTCTCGTTGATTGGCCATTCAGGCTGCGGTAAATCAACGGTATTGAATATCGTCGCGGGACTTCTGCAGGCCAGCAGTGGTGGTGTCATTTTAAATGGCCGGGAGGTGTCCGAGCCCGGCCCGGACCGGGCGGTGGTTTTTCAGAACCACTCACTCCTGCCCTGGCTGACCGCTTACCAAAATGTTGAGCTGGCAGTAAAACAGGTGTTTGGCCGTACCAAAGGCAAGGCAGAGATCAAAGAGTGGATTGAGCATAACCTTCAGCTGGTGCATATGGATCACGCCATGCATAAGCGCCCGGATGAAATCAGTGGTGGTATGAAACAGCGGGTGGGTATTGCCAGGGCACTGGCCATGCAGCCGGAAATCCTGTTGATGGACGAACCCTTTGGTGCCCTGGATGCCCTGACCCGCGCCCACATGCAGGACTCCCTGATGGAAATCCAGCAGGAGCTGAATAACACGGTCATCATGATCACCCATGATGTAGATGAAGCGGTTCTGTTGTCCGACCGTATTGTGATGATGAGCAATGGCCCTGCTGCAACGGTGGGCGAGATTCTCGAGATCAACCTGGAAAGGCCCCGTGGCCGGTTGGAGCTGGCACAGGATCCGGAATATACACGACTGCGTTCCGAAGTATTGAAATTCCTGTATGAGAAGCAAAGAAAGGTTGAGCCCATGGTTAAACCCAGGGTCAGGAAAAAAGTGCAGGAAAGCAGGCAGCATGAAGCTGCCTGAGCTAAACAGAGTCACTCTCCGGCTTGGCACCCAACTGCACAAGATATTCATAAAGATCATCAATCACGTCTTGTAACTCTTGCTTCACCTTTTCGGGAGTTTTGGCAGATGGTTCTGTTGGCTGCTGTGTGGACGCTGATGCTGTGGGGTTTTGGCCAATGGTACTGAGCTCATGCTCCCATGGCGCACAAGAGCGATCACTATAATGACGAAGGTCTTGCATGCTCTGACTTTCGGCACTGACTTGTGCCGGTTGACAGTGTTGATTTGATAAGTGAGGGGAACTGTGCGACCTGGGTTGACATGTCTGGGTCTGTTGTTCTGCTATTTTCCCTTCAAAAAATAATGTTTTGTCTTTGACTTTTTCCACTGAATCTTCAGCAGCAGAATGTGTTGTCGATGGTTTCTGACGGACTGAAACTTCCGGATCTGAATGCCGGGATGCTCGCAAAGACGCTAAAGATTTTGATGGATCATGATCTCCCCTGGTCTGACTATCCGGGAGCATTTTTTCCGGCTCTTCTCTTCGCAAACTCCTGTTCAGTGCTTGTACTTCTGACTGGTTTTCTGATGACGGTCGGTGATCAGGAAAAGATGTTGATTGGTCAACAGAGAAAGGCATTGGTGACGATCGGTCCATGGAACAACCTTGTTGGGCAAATTTAAAGAAGTTACCCATGAAAGAGACATCAATCTGACCGTGGTGTTCATGCCGCAGTGAGAATAATTTTTGCTAAATTACCAATGGCTATTAACGACTCTCGTTAATAGCCATCAGCATGGGCTATCTATAGAGGTTTACCTGATCCCGTAATTCCATCGCTGCGTTCCTTGCGGCTTCAGCAAAGTCATCGCCACCACTGGCATAAATAATGCCACGGGAAGAGTTCACAATAATTCCCTGGCCTTTGCTGTTCAGGCCATTTTTAACGGTTGCTTCCACATTGCCACCCTGAGCGCCAAGGCCCGGCACCAGGAATGTCATCTCTCCGGTAATGTCCCGAATACGCTTTAGCTCCGTTGGGTTTGTGGCACCAACAACCAGCAGGATATTGTTATGCTTATTCCACTGCTCCTGAGACATCCGTGCAATCACCTCATACAGCATGGCCGACTCACCATTGGCCTGGTGGACCGACAGGTTCTGAATTGCTGCAGCGCCGGGGTTTGAGGTGCGGCACAGAACCACCGTTCCCTTATCGGCATAGCTTGAAAATGGCTCTATGGTATCAATCCCCATATAGGGGTTTACGGTCACCGCATCGGCCTGATAACGCTCAAAGGCTTCAATGGCGTACTGGCTGGCAGTGCTGCCAATATCGCCACGCTTGGCGTCGAGAATAACCGGGATAGCCGGATATTGAGTACGAATGTAATCAATGGTCATGGCCAGCTGATCTTCAGCACCATGGGCATGGTAATAGGCCGCCTGGGGCTTATAACAGCAGACCAGGTCGGCGGTTGCATCAATAATGGCTTTATTGAATGCAAGGATGGGCTTGTCCATCGCCTGAATAGCGGCAGGAAAGCGTTCGGGTGAAGGGTCAAGGCCAACGCACAACAGTGTGTTGTTTTTCTCCATGGCAGCCTGAACCCGATCAAGAAACCCCATTGTTAACCTCAGCGTTAGGTAAAAAGTGCTGAGCGGGGAGTCTAGCAGTATCCGTTACCTTTATACATGCTTTGGTGGGGCTGAAGGAGTGAAAGCCATTACCCCATTTTCACATGCTTTGGATGTTCCCCGACCCGTTTAAGCCAGGCCGTGATAAAAGGAAAATCGGTCAGACCATACCCGCCCTCCGGTGCAATATGCGTGTAGCCATACAGGCTGATATCAGCGATGGTCATCTGGTCACCAACCAGCCAGTCATGATGCTCCAGGTGCGTCTCCATTACCTGGAGTGCCTTGTAGCCACTGGCTTTCTTGGCCTGCAGAGCAGCCTCATGCTTTTTGGGTCTGCCAAGGAATTTCACGATAAACCTGGCCGTTGCAATATAAGGCTCGTGACTGTATTGCTCAAAAAACTGCCACTGGAGAACTTTTGCCCTGAGGAAAGGGTCTGAAGGGAGATAGTCAGTGCCGTCAGCCAGATAGTTAAGAATGGCATTGGACTCCCACAGGTAATTCCCGTCGGGTAATGCCATGACCGGAATCTTGCCATTGGGGTTCATGGCCAGAAACTCATCGGTATGCGTTCCGCCACCCAGAATATTGGTGTGCTCCCACTCACAGTCAATATCCAGGTGGCTCATCAGCAGCTTGATCTTGTAGCAGTTGCCGGACTGGGCATCTCCGTAAACTTTGTACACAGGCTTCCTCCTGTTTGCCAAAATTTTGTCCGACATTGGTACTCTTTATTCGAAGGCTGTGCAAGTCTATTTTGTGGAAGAAGAATGGGGCGATAAGCTTCCCTTTTGCTACGCAGACAGGTAAACGACATTATTCATGTTCTATCCACAGTGAGCATTCAAATGCCACTCTCGATAGAATGCAGGCTTTCTATAAAATTCCAGGGTGTATGGTAATGATCGATAGCGATGATTTGATGAGTGGTGAGGCTATCATCGAAATAGTTGAAAACCAGCTGGCAGAAAATAACCCGCCAAGGGTAAAGGAGACCCTGATGAGGCTGATGCTGGAAGGGGTTGAGCGGGAAGAAGCCATTCAGTACATCGCCTGCGCCCTGTGTGTTGAGCTGCTGGACGTGGTTAATCATCAGGCGGCGTTCAATGAACAGCGGTATAACACTAATCTGGATGCTTTGCCGGAAATGCCGTGGGCTGAAGATCTGTAAGTAGTAGGGCCGCCTGTTCTCGGTCAGCCTCCTGGTACACGGCTCAATGGAATTGATGGGCTCCTTCCTTGACCTCTAAACTCCGTTCGTCTTGAGCGGAGTCGAAAGGCGTAAACTCCATACCCTGAATATTATTTGTCACCAGCTGGCTGATTTCATGAGCATGCTTTCGTTATTGAACAGGCATGAATGCCATGAAAATTAACCTGCACGACAGTTTTATACGGGCTACACTGCTGATTTAAAGTCGCTGTTAAACATGAGTCATGTTTTATGAATGAGTATTCATCTTTGCTGTTACACAGCATAGAACTGGCAAGGCAAAGTGCTGATCATGGCCAGCTGCCATTTTCAGCACTGCTTGCACAGGAAGGTCGTGTAGTCATAGAGGCGGGAAATACGTCCATTGCCGATAATGATGTGACCCGGCATTCAGTGATGAATCTGATTTCCAGGGCTCATCAGATACTCTCTCAGCATGAACTGGAACAGTGCACACTGTTCACAAATTCTGAGCCCTGTGCCATGTGTTCTGGCGCTATTTACTGGGCAGGCATCTCTAAAGTCGTATTTGGTTGCAGTGGCAAAACGCTCCAGCAAATATCAGGACAGTCTATTGATATAGATTGCCATGAGATTTTTAAATGCTGCCACCCGACCATCGATGTTGTTGGCCCGTTTGAAGAAGAGCGAGCCTCCGAGCTGATCATGGAGTTCTGGCCGCACCCGTCATAAAAGTATTACTGCCTGTCTCTTGCTTGCCATTCTTATCATCCAAAAGTTTTTATTATTCCTTCCGCCACAAAAAACTCTGCTGATCTCAATCGGCTGACTTTCCCGGGTCAAGTGAGTTTGGATGGTAATAATACTTATAAAATGGTAAAAATGTGCACGAATTCACATTTTTTGCGGATTGGCTAAGGTTACTTTGATTTACTGATGATGCCAAAACCAGATTTTTTCGTGCAATGGATAGTTTGCTGCTCCCTGAGCCGTAGATTACCCGTCATCCAGCAGTAGCCACGTTTCAACTAACAACAAGAATTAAAGTGCATACAACCAACAAAGAAACCACTTATAACAATAAGCAGGCTTCTCTCTACCCATGGTTCTGGCATGCCCTTGCACCTTATTGGCGTGTCTACAGAGATGTGCTGCTGGCCAGTTTGCTGGTCAATCTCTTTGCCCTGGTATCCCCTCTGTTTGTTATGAATGTATACGACAGGGTTGTTCCTAACCAGGCATTTGAAACGCTGTGGATGCTGGCAACCGGCGTTGTCCTTGCGTTCTTTTTTGAGGCCGTTATTCGGCTGATCCGATCCCGCTATATTGATCTGGCTGGACGACAGGTTGATCTGACCCTGTCTTCCCGCTTGATGGATCGCCTGTTAGGGCTGAAGCTATCCAGTCGCCCCGGCAGTGCGGGTCATCTTATGAATCAGCTGGCCGAGTTTGACAGCGTTCGCTCTTTTATTACCTCGACAACGGTCATGGCTTTCATCGATTTGCCGTTTGTTGTGCTGTTTCTTGGGCTGGTGGTCTGGCTGGGTGGCTGGCTGGTAATCATTCCGGTTGTTTGCATTGGTATTGCCCTGACCGTGGCCTGGCTGCTGAACAGGCCTCTTCAGTCCGTTATTGCCCGGCAACAGGGTGCTTCAGCCCAGCGGCAGAACTTTTTAATGGAGCTGTTACTCGGGCTGATTTCGGTGAAGAGCTGTAATGTTGAAAGCCAGAATCAGAAGCAATGGAGCAAAATGAACCGGGAGGTTGCTGATGCCTCGCTTAAAATACGTCATCTGCAGACCATTACCGGCCAGGTCACCACATTAATGCTTCAGCTGAACACTGTTGCACTGGTTATATCCGGTGTTTATCTCATCAGTGTGGGTGATCTTTCCATGGGCGGGTTAATCGCCATCATGATGATTTCCGGTCGCTGTGCTGCCCCTGTCTCACAGGTGATTGGCTTATTGAACCAGTATGAAAAAACAGTGCAGGCACTGGATCATACCGGGCAGATCATGAACCTTCCCCAGGAGTATCCAGAGGAGCGCAAACTGCTCCGGCCTGATAGGTTTCAGGGGCATTTTTATATCAATAATATGTCGTTTGCCTACCCGAATGCTCCTGACCTGTTGAGTGATATAAATCTGCAGATTCCGGCGGGAACCAGGCTGGCCGTTCTCGGGCGGATGGGTTCTGGAAAAAGCACGTTCCTGCAACTGCTGATGGGGCTCCGGGAGCCTAGCAAAGGGTTGATTGGTGTCGATGGTATGGATCTTCGTCAGATTGATCCGAACTGGTTTCGCCGTCATGTAGGCTATGTTGGGCAACGCACAGAACTGTTTAACGCGTCATTGCGTGACAACATCACCATGCACCGTGAAGGGATCAGCGACAGCGATATTGTGCGAGCACTGGAGCAGTCCGGTTTGCAGGACATTATCCAGGCGGGCAGTGCAGGCCTGGATTTTATGGTGGGTGAGGGCGGACGGCATCTGTCCGGTGGTCAGGCTCAGGCTGTTGGCCTGGCACGGGCCCTGGTGACAAACCCGCTGGCCATTATTATGGATGAGCCTTCCAGTGCCATGGACTCACAGGCAGAGGCGCGTTTTCGCCAGCTACTTCTGGAACTGAAAGAGACCACTGTCATACTGGTGACACACAAAATGAATCTGCTGGATGCGATGGACCATATTGTGGTGCTTGATCAGGGAAAAATCAGTGTCAGTGGCAGTACCAATGATGTGCTTAGAGGGGCGAACAAGGCTCAACATTCTGCACCGAAGACCGCAGAGGAGGTTGTGACTTGAAATGAGTGACCTCACCAACCATCAAGGCTCTGGCTGGCATGCTGCCAGCGAGGCGGAAATCAATAAAATCACCAGGGGAAGCCGCCCACTGATCATGACAGTTGCCCTTTGTCTTCTGACTTTTATCCTCTGGGCAGGCTGGTGTGAGCTGGACGAGATTACCCGTGGAGAAGGCAAAGTGATTCCTTCCAGCCAGGTGCAGAATGTCCAGAATATGGAGGGTGGTATTGTTGATGATATTCTGGTTTCTGAAGGTGAACTGGTGGAACAGGGGCAGGTGCTGATGGTGATGGACGACACCCGGTTTACCTCCACCCGCCAGGGCCAGCTGGCTAACCGTCATGCATTGATGGCCAGAAGGGCTCGTTTGCTGGCAGAAGTGGAAGGCGGAGAGCCGGTCATGCCTGAGCTTTTGACTGCGAACGTGCCGGTGCTTGCCGACCGCGAGAAGGAACTCTTTCATCATCGTCAGCTGGAACTGGGCAGTAGTATTGGTGTTTATCAGCAACAGCTGACCCAGCAGAAGAAACAGACACTTGAGACAAAAGCTCAGCGAGAGATGCTGGCACGCCGTTTTGCGTTGCTGGATGAAGAACTCCAGCTTGCCCGTGATCTATCTGCAGAAGGCGCAGTGTCCAGAGTCGAAGTGCTCCGTCTTGAACGACAGGTCAGTGATACCCGGGGTGAAAAACTCATTGCCGAAAAAAATCTGGAGCGGATCGCAGCGCAACAGGAAGAGACACAACAACGAATTAATGAGGCACGGTTGAACTTCGTCAATAAAGCGCGAGTAGAGTTAAACGAAACCCTTGCCCAACTGCATGAACTCAGCGCAAAAGAAACCGCCGTCAGTGACCAGGTTGAACGTACCCGGGTCAAGGCACCAATGAAAGGCGTGGTAAAGCAGATTCTTGTCAACACCGAAGGCGGTGTTGTCCAGCCAGGTATGGTAATGATGGAGCTTATCCCCGTAGACGACACTCTTGAGGTCGAAGCCAGAATCCGGCCACAGGATATTGCATTTCTGCACCCGGGCCAGAAAGCCACGGTGCGCTTTACCGCCTATGACTTTACCATCCACGGCGGTCTTGATGGAGAACTGACGCATATCAGTGCCGACACCATCACGGATGAACAGGGCGAAAGCTTTTATCTGGCGAGAATCAAAACCGACAAGAGCCACCTGGGCAATGAAGGTGATAACAGCCGCCCCGTTATCGTCGGGATGGTTGCCTCAGTAGATATTTTAACCGGCAAGAAAACACTCCTTGAGTACTTGCTAAAGCCGGTGTTGAGAGCCAGACAGCTGGCCTTTAGCGAACGATAAAAATTTTGATCTGATAATAACAACTGACACAGGGCCGGAGTTGCCCGGGAACAATAAAAAGGAGCCAGTCGTGGACACTATTCAGGAAGCTACTGCCAGCAAATCTGCCGGATCCATTCACTTTGCCATTGGCAAGGTTGAGGCCATTACCCCTGACGGAAATCGTCGTTTACTTCAAGCTGGTGATGTCGTCTACCCAAACGAAACAGTCATAACCGGACCCGACGGGTTTATTCATATCGACCTGTTTGATGGCCAGGTGCTTGAACTGAGCAATAATGATGAGTTCAGCTTTACCGCCTTCTATCAGGATTTCCTGCCAGACGATGCAGAAATAGAAATAGAAGCGGAACAGTTTGAACTTCCGGATACTCCTCTACCCGCAACAGGCCAGCCCGATGGTCAGGGTAATTCAGGTTTTGGCAGCCAGACTATTCTCGATCTCAGTGGTATTCAGGTGGATCCGGAGGCGGGTTTTGATACTTCCGGGGTTCAGAGGGGGATTGAGGACAGTGAAAGCTTTGTTGCTGATGAGCTATTAGACATTGATGAAAATGACGCCCCAATAATTACGAGTAATGGTGGCGGCGATAAAGCTGTAATCGAAGTTCTGGAAAATAGTAATACAGTGACCAAAGTTACAGCGATAGATGTTGATCAAAGCGGTCGTGATCTTATTTTCAGTATTGCAGGAGGGGCAGATTCTAGTTCTTTTGAGATTGCAACTGATGGCACTCTCAGTTTCATAACAGAGCCCGACTTTGAAAGTGGTAAAATAAGCTATGACGTTGAAGTTCAAGTTAGTGATGGATTCAGGGTCGATACTCAAGCCCTGACTGTAAATGTCGCACCGCAGAATGACAACTCCCCAATTATTACCAGTGATGGAGGTGGTGATAGGGCCATTGTTGAAATAGCTGAAAACAGTTCATTTGTCACAGTGGTTAAAGCAATAGATGCAGATAAACCTGATGATGACTTGAGCTTCAGGATAGCGGGTGGTGGAGATGCTGCTGCTTTTGAAATAACCAATGATGGCTCCCTAAGTTTTAAAGAAGCTCCAGACTATGAAAGTGGTAAAGTCGTTTATGAAGTAGAAGTAGAGGTTAGTGATGGCAAAGGCAAAATTGATACACAGTTACTGACAGTTAATGTGGTATCAGTTGACGAGGGGGTACCTGCTGGGGTTTCAGATCGCATCACGGTGGCCGAAGGCAGCACGGCCACGGCCCTGGTGGGGGGCGCGACCACCGTCAGGGCGAACGACACAGGCCTGACGGACACGCCGGTGACGGTCAGCCTGGTGACGAACGTACAGCACGGTAGCCTGGTGCTGAACGAAAACGGCACCTTCAGTTACGCCCACGACGGCAGTGAG
>NZ_JAGHQV010000065.1:0-17366 GCF_017744175.1 Thalassotalea sp. G20_0
CCAATTTATTCCTCAGCATATCGCCAACCTGCTGTGGGCCATGGCGAAACTGGTGGACAACGGGCAGGAGCAGATACCAGAACTCAACGAGGCTGTGGCCGCGCTATTGCCCCACGTGAACGCACAGAAAGACCAATTTATTCCTCAGCATATCGCCAACCTGCTGTGGGCCATGGCGAAACTGGTGGACAACGGGCAGGAGCAGATACCAGAGGTCAACGAGGCCGTGGCCGCGCTGTTGCCCCACGTGACCGCACAGAAAGACCAATTTATTCCTCAGCATATCGCCAACCTGCTGTGGGCCATGGCGAAACTGGGTGAGCTAGTTGAGCTGAATGTGGTCACATCCACGTTCGAATCGCTTGTTTACCGAATCAGTAAAAACCCTCAGCTCCCTCAGCAAGAGATATTGATGTCTCTCTGGGGAGTAATGGTATGCTGTGCCAGGTTGTCTCTGGTCCCCAATGCCAATAAAAATAACGTGCTTGAAAAGCACATGGATGACCTGTTTATTCGCCTGGAAAATACATCTCCGGATAATAAAGAGGAACAATCCATCATTGTCATGGCCGCAAGTTGGCTTGGCAGAGCGTGCCCGGTCGTCCCCCATTACCAGACAATCATTTCAAAACCTCAAGCCGACTTCCGCGATCAACTCCAATTGTGCATTCCATCTTTGAAGATTGAAGAAGAAAAGAGTCTGAACTCATTACCTCCGGTTGACCTGCTACTGCCAGATCACAACATTGCTATTGAAGTTCAGGGATCGTCTCATTACGTGGGTGGTGATTTCAAAACCAGGAATGGTTCGACTCTGCTTAAAATCGCACTGTTGCAAAAATCAGGATTTGAGGTCATTGAAATCACGGTTAACGAGCTTGGGAACCTGAATTCAATGAAACTATGTATTGATCGCATAAAGACCAGGGTAGACACCCCGCAGCAGGGGCATGGCTCTGTATCGCTTAAAAGAGGGTGGGCAGATGAGGAATACGTTACTACCGATAAAGGAAGGCAATCCTCAGATTACTGTTACTTAACCGCCGAAGAACATTTAGAAGAGCAAACCGCTAAACCAAAAAGCAAAAAAAGGAAGAGAAACAACAGCCAGTAATCCCCTCCCTTCGACCCAAGAACCATTTTCACATTCAAGGGAAGGAGTGCCAGCGTTGAATAACTGTTGCCCATGAATCTCGCCCCGGATGATTTGAAAATAGCGGGTTGGTAGAGTCAGGAGTAGATGGGTTTCCCCAACCGACGTTTATAAACATTCCAGCAAAATGAACTTCTGAACCGCACAGCAGTCTGCTTTTCATATTTTCATGAATTAATGAAATATAATTATGGATAGAAGTTCTGGTGGTATCAGTGGCAAATGCGCAAGATCAAATAATGATTACAACCGACCGGATGACCATGCCGCTTCTTCAAGGCATGGGCGATATAGACATGCCACAGTCAGACAATTGGATAATCCCCCCCGCAATCCCCCGGGGCGTAATGAATTTTACCATTCTTCTGGTGCACGCTCTTCTCAACATCTACAGAGTCGCTTGGTAAACCCTGCTCAAGATTTTAATGCCCTCATCAAACAGGAAATAATGGCTGATCTGGTAAGTAAATCCGATCATTTCGGTCATCGCTATGATGGGAGAAATCACGGTCGATATGCCAGTTCAATTAAAAGATACACGTCAGCTGCTAAAAGACCTTTAAATCGAGATGAACAAAGCCAGCTGATACGTGTGCTGCAAAATTTTACAGTAAAGCGGAGCTGGAATTGGCTAAGCCTGACGACAACACTTCATTCATTTACCTCAGCGGGTGTTTTTACCCCTCATAAACCCATGGATGAGTGCTTTAAACGTACTCAATCTGCCTTATTGTCAACGCTACTTGATGTAATAATATTCAAGTGCAACCAAAGGCCTGAAGCCAGGGATATTGATGCCCGTGGAGTCGCCAACCTGCTGTGGGCCATGGCGAAACTGGTGGACAATGGGCAGAAGCTGACACCAGAACTCAAACAGGCTGTGACCGCGCTGTTGCCCCACGTGAGCGCACAGAATGACCAATTTATTCCTCAGAATATCGCCAACATGCTGTGGGCCATGGTGAAACTGCTGGACAACGGGCAGAAGCGGACGCCAGAGTTTAAAAAGGCCGTGGCCGCGCTGCTGCCCCACGTGAACACACAGCAAGCTAACTTTAAACCTCAGGGTATCACCAACCTGCTGTGGGCCATGGCGAAACTGGTGAACAACGGGCAGGGGTGGGCACCAGAGATTAAACAGGCCGTTGCCTTGCTGTTGCCACTCGTGAAGGCGCAGAAAGCTAACTTTAAACCACAGGAAATTTCCAGCCTGCTGTGGGCCATGGCGAAACTGGTGGACAACGGGCAGGAGCAAACACCAGGGCTCAAAGAGGCCCTGGCCGCGCTGTTGCCCAACGTTAATGCACAGAAAGCTAACTTTAAGCCACAGGGTATCGCCAACGTGCTGTGGGCCATGGCGAAACTGGTGGACCATGGGCTGGAGCAGACACCAGAGCTCAAAGGTGTCGTGGCTGCGCTGTTGCCCTACGTGAAAGTACAGAAAGACCAATTTAATGCCCAGGATATCGCCAACCTGCTGTGGGCCATGGCGAAACTGGTGAACAACAGCCAGAAGCGGACACCAGGGCTCAAAGAGGCCGTGGCCGCGCTATTGCCCCAAGTGAACACACAGAAAGGCCAATTCAATGCCCGTGGTATCGCCAACCTGCTGTGGGCCCTGGCGAAACTGGTGGAAAACGGGCATGAGCTGACACCAGCGCTCAACAAAGCTTTGGCCGCACTGTTGCCCCACGTGAACGCACAGACCGCTAACTTTACATCACAGGAAATTGCCAACCTGCTGTGGGCCCTGGCGAAACTGGTGGACAACGGACAGAAGCGGACACCAGAACTCAACGAGGCCGTGGCCGCGCTATTGCCCTTCGTGAACGCACAGAAAGCTAACTTTAAACCACAGGGTATTGCCAACCTGATGTGGGCCATTGCCAAGCTGGTGGACAACGGGCAGAAGCAGACACCAGATCTCAAGGAGGCCGTGGCCGAGCTGTTGCCCCAGGTGAATGGACAAAAAGACCAATTTATTCCTCAGCAGATCGCCAACCTGCTGTGGGCCATGGCGAAGCTGGTGAACAACGGACAGGAACAGACACCAGAGCTAAACCAGGCCGTAGCCGTGCTGCTGCCCCACGTCAACGCACAGAAAGACCAATTGATTCCTCAGCAGATCGCCAACATGCTGTGGGCCATGGCGAAACTGGTGTCTGGCGGGCAGGAGCGGACACCAGGGCTCAACGATGCCATAGCCGCGCTGTTGCCCCTGGTAAACGCACAGAAAGACCAATTGATTCCTCAGCATATTGCCAACCTGCTGTGGGCCATGGCAAAACTGGTGGACAACGGGCAGGAGCGGACACCAGGGCTCAACAATGCCGTGGCCGCGCTATTGCCCGCCGTCAACGCACAGAAAGCTGAATTTACACGACAGGAAATTGCCAACTTGCTGTGGGCTATGGCGAAACTGGTGGACAACGGGCAGGGGCGGACACCAGGGCTCAACGATGCCGTGGCCGCGCTTTTGCCCTATGTAAGCGCACAGAAAGGCCAATTTAAAGCTCAGGGTATCGCCAACCTGCTGTGGGCCATGGCGAAACTGGTGGACATCGGTCTGGAGCGGACACCAGAACTCAACGAGGCTGAAGCCACGCTGTTGCCCTCCGTGATCCTACAGAAAGACCAGTTTAATGCCCAGAGTATTACCAACCTGCTGTGGGCCATGGCGAAACTGGTGGACAACGGGCAGGATCGGATGCCAGAACTCGAAGAGGCCGTGGCTGCGTTATTGCCCCGGGTGAGCATACTGAAAGACCAATTCAATGCCCAGGGTATCGCCAACCTGCTGTGGGCCCTGGCGAAACTGGTAGACAACGGGCAGGAGCAGACACCAGAGTTCAAAGAGGCTGTGACCGCGCTGTTGCCCCTCGTGACCGCGCAGAAAGATCAATTTATTCCTCAAAATATCGCCAACCTGCTGTGGACCATGGCGAAACTGGTGGACAATGGGCATAAGCGGACACCGGAGTTCAACGAGGTCGTGGCCGCACTGTTGCCCCATGTGAACACACAGAAAGACCAATTTAATTCCCAGGGCATAGCGAACCTGCTGTGGGCCATGGCGAAACTGTTGGATAACGGACAGGAGCTGATACCAGGGCTCAATGAGGCCGTGGTCGCACTGTTGCCCCGGGTGAACGCACAGAAAGACCAATTTAATGCCCTGGGTCTCGCCAACCTGCTGTGGGCCACGGCGAAACTGGGGGAATTTGTTGAGTTGAACGTGGTTACATCCACGTTTGAATCCCTTGTCTGCCGAACCAGTAAAAATCATCAGCTCTCTCATCAAGAGATATCAATGTCTCTCTGGGGAGTAATGGTATGCTGTGCCAGGTTGTCGCTGGAATGCAATGCCAATAAAAATAGTGTACTTGAAACGCACATGGATGACCTGTTTACTCGCCTGGAAAATATCTCCCCAGACAATGAAGAGGAACAATCCATCATTGCCATGGCCGCAAGTTGGCTTGGGAGAGCGTGTCCGGTGGTCCCCCATTACGAGATAATCATTTCAAAGCCTCAAACCGTCGTCCGTAATGAACTGCAATCAGGCATTCCCTCTCTGAAGATTGAAGAAGAAAAAAGTCTGAACTCACTGCCTCCGGTTGACCTGCTACTGCCAGATCACAACATTGTGATTGAAGTTCAGGGACCGTCTCATTACGTGGGTGGTGATTTCAAAACCAGGGATGGTTCGACTCTGCTTAAAATCGCACTGTTGCAAAAAGCAGGATTTGAGGTCATTGAAATCCCGGTTAACCAGCTTTCGAAGCAAGGTTCAATGAAGCGATGTATTGATCAAATAAAGACCAGGTTAGACATCCCGCCACAGGGTCATGGCCCTGTGTCACTTTAAAGCGTGGGGACAGATGAGGTATACGTTACTGCCAATAGAGGATGGTAACCCTCAGAGGCTGTTTTAAAACTACTTAAGCCTTCGCAGCATTATTCGAATCATGCATATATAAACGTAGGCTTCTGAACTCCTTGCCAGCTGTCCATAGTCTTTAGATAAACGTCTGGAACGTTCAAACCAGCCAAAGGTTCTCTCCACAACCCAGCGCCTGGCTTGAATGACAAACTTTCCCCGTGGGCGTTTTGTGATTTCAAGTTCCCTTTTGGGTTTGAATCGATAAAACCACTCTTCAAGGTAACCCCGGTAGCCACAATCAGCCCAGACTTTCCGGATGTTTTTAAAGTATTTCTTAAGGTGAGCCAGTATGAATTGTCCTGCAAAACGATCACTCAATGCGGCTGCGTGCACCCATACCACCAGAATCAGGCCAAGAGTATCAACAGCCATACGACGTTTTCTGCCTTTTATTTTCTTTCCGCCATCAAGCCTCGATTCCCCCTTTTACCGAGGTTTTAACGGATTGGGAGTCAATGCTTGCGGCTGTTGGTTGTGGCTCTTTGCCCGCTTGAATTCGTACCTGGTCACGAAGTGCATCATGCACCTTCTTCCATGTGCCATCATTTTTCCAAATTCGGAAATAGGTGTAGACACTACTCCATGGTGGAAAGTCAGAAGGCAGCATTCGCCACTGACAGCCTGTTTTAGTGAGATAGAATATGGCATTCAATATCAGACGATAACTCCAGTCACGTGGTCGACCATTTTTTGGAGTATCATAGCCAGGGTCAGGGAATAGAGGCTTGAGGGTTGCCCACTCGTCATCAGTCAGGTCGGATGGATACATAATTATCCTCCTTCTTCAGCTAATCAGATACTGTAGTTATAGACGACTTTGAGTTTTTATCCTGAGTTAATGATCAGTAACTTTTACAACAGTCTCCAAGTCATTAAACCACTTCAGGTTTTACCATTTGCTTATCCAGAGGACAGTGACCAATACCTTCTTACTCTTAGATTGCTGACTGTTCACTCAGGTTGAGACAGGCTCAATCGGGACGGTAAATATTCCTTCAGTTTGAAGATTGAAAAGTGGCAGGGAGAGTGCCATCTGAATTTTTACTGGAACTCTGGTTTGTTTCAACTGAATTAGAACTCAGTGTTAACTCACCGGAGTTTCCAGCTGAATGGATTGACTGGAGATACTGCTTTTTTGCGATTTTCGCTTGCTTTGAAGCTTCTTCCTTGTTGGCGGTTTGTTTTTTGATTCTGTTGTAAGTATTCATATAGATTCTGTGCCCCTCTACGAAGACGGGATCTTTGCGACGCTCCCTTTGGCGCTCCCTATCGAGCTTCCTTTTGCGCTCTGCGAAATCGGGATCTTTGCTACGCTTCCTTTGGCGCTCCCTTTCGCGCTCTGCAAAAGCGGGATCTTTGTAACGCTCCCTTTTGTACTCCCTATGGTACACCCTTTGGCGTTCTGCGAAAGCGGGATCTTTGTAACGCTCCCTTTTGTACTCCCTATGGTACACCCTTTGGCGTTCTGCGAAAGCGGGATCTTTGTAACGCTCCCTTTTGTACTCCCTATAGTACTGCCTTTCGCGTTCTGCGAAAGCGGGATCTTTGCGACGCTCCCTTTGGTAATTCCTTCGGCGCTCCAATCGTGAGGTTTTGTTGTCAGTTATTTTTTTAGATGGGTTTGAGACAGACTTACTACCCAAGTTATCAGCCTGAATTATCGGACTGATTTGCTCCATCACGTTAGGATACTGATGGCTGTTATCAACAGACTGAGAGCCGTCTTCACCAGCCATACTCCAAACTCGCACAATTTTTATTTCTGATGCAGTGCCACTATCGGCTTTCTGAAATGTTTCTGGTCTTACGGATAATTCAAAAGGCTCTTCCAGGCAGATCTCTTTAGAATCAAGAATAGTGATTGACATTTGTTTAATTCTTGAATCATCGAATCGGTTTTGGAATCTATCCTCTTCGGGTATTGAGGTGTGATTGATTGGGACCGTTCGTTCCACTTTCTGACCGAATGCTATAGCGTTTTTTTGTGTACAGCCCTTGGAAAGAGTTCTACCGCAGGGCATAGCAGCGTCATATGCCGTTAGAGCATTCGAGTAACAGCCTTGTAAGTTAAAATCTGGATCAGTCATTAATTCATCAAGTTATTGAATCACAGCTTTAGACTCGCGCTTCGTTACACAAGTTCCTTCCTGACACAACCCATTCACTATTTACATCAAAAAAAGCATAACGGTTTGATATGACTATTAATCATGATGATGTGAAACTCTTCGAAAGCCAGCGACTCACGGATGAAGAAGACGGTGGCGATCGGGTTACTGGCAGCGAGGTCATTGATGGCAACGTCAATAATCTCTTTCAGGATATTTCACCTGCCTTTCACCACCCCGATTGACATTTTCCTGAAATCTGATGTCAAAGGACTGATCAGGTCTTCAGGAACACCGATATGCCGCCAGTTCAATACCAGTTTAAGAATCTTAATCATCTTGGTCTGGTTGCCGCCATGTGCCGGGAAGTAAAGATAGCCGAATATTTCGATGCACGCATAACCAATGACTCTGACGCACGCAATGTCACCATTGGACAGGCTGTGGTCGCAATGATCATCAATGGGCAGGGCCTTACAGGGCAGACCCTCTACCTGAAGAAAGCGGAACGAATCGAGGCCCTGTTAATGTTGATGACACTGTGTCTGATGGTCTAAGCTGCTATCCAACACAGAATCAGGCCAAGAGTATCAACCGCTATATGACGTTTTCTGCCTTTTATTTTCTTTCCGCCATCATAGCCTCGATTCCCCCTTTTACCGAGTTTTAACGGATTGGGAGTCAATGCTTGCGGCTGTTGGTTGTGGCTCTTTGCCCGCTTGAATTCGCCCCTGGTCACGAAGTGCATCATGAACCTTCTTCCATGTGCCATCATTTTTCCAAATTCGGAAATAGGTGTAGACAGTACTCCATGGTGGAAAGTCAGAAGGCAGCTTCGCCACTGACAGTCTGTTTTAGTGAGATAGAATATGGCATTCAATATCTCCAGTCACGAGGTCGACCATTTTTTGGAGTATCATAGCCAGGGTCAGGGAATAGAGGCTTGAGGGTTGCCCACTCGTCATCAGTCAGGTCGGATGGATACATAATTATCCTACTTCTTCAGCTAATCAGATGCTGTAGTTATAGACGACTTTGAGTTTTTATCCTGAGTTAATGATCAGTAACTTTTACAACAGTCTCTTACACTGGATTTCTTTTTTCGAGGTCTTGTCTTCGCCCCCTTTGGCGTAGTTTTTTCAGCTTTCTTTTTTCGGGATCTTGCCTTCGCTCCCTTTTGCGCTGCTTCAATATCTTTCTTTTTTCAGGATCCTTCATTTTTTCATTGTATAGTTCCCTTTGGCGCTGATTTATCCGGTTTTTTATTTCAGGATCTTTCCTTAGTTCCCTTTTGCGCTGATTTTCCAGTTTTCTTTTTTCGGGGTCTTTCATTCGCTCATTTTGGCGTTGGTTTTTCAATTTTCTTTTTTCAGGATCCTTCATCATTTCTCTATACTGCTCCCTTTTTCGCTGATTTATTAGTTTTCTTTTTTCGGGGTCTTTCATCATTTCTCTATATCGCTCCCTTTTTCGCTGATTTATCATTTTTCTTTTTTCGGAGTCTTGTGTTTGCTCTCCTTGCTGCTCAAAAAGAAAACTATCAGGAGTTTCTTTCAGAGGGATTGTTTGTTTATCAATTGTCGTTTGGTTCAGGTTTGTCGAGTTAACAAAAGTAACTGGTGGTAAATCTTGTTGGTTAAACGGTAAGGCATGAAGATGAGCTAACTGATTATCTGGATTTAAATGCCTGAAAGGTATTGGATCAGGCACGCTATCCGATAAGCATACCTGCTGAGCTGAGGGGTAATCTGATATTGATGATATCCCATTATTAATGGCTTCATCATTAGAATTCCAGGGTACATATTTATCAAGGGCTGATTTTGGTATCTCAGGAAGACCCGTTTCGAAGGAGTTTTCTGCATTGAAGTCTGCTAAAGATGCAATATTGTATTCATGCAACGATTTAAGAATGCCTGTTTCATCTTGGTGCATATATGATTGACTATTGTATACAGGAAAATGAGATTTCAGTGCATGAGCATACAGGTCTGGATACACTTGCTGTTGTTTTCCGGCATTGAGTTCTCGGGATTGGTTTATGATATCTAATGTGCCGGAATAAAGATCAGAAGACCCAATGTTGAACGAAGGTAGCTGATAGTAATGATTCATTGAATTACTGAATTGTTGAATTACTTTTTAGACTACGTCTTCTTATAAAAGTTCCTCCCTACCAAAAACCATTTACTATTTTTGTCGTCATTGTTCTTGGTGGTGTCACTCCGCATCTGGTATTAAAAAAACCAACTCAAGCTATGCCAAAGTGTTACGTAAACCTCTGAGTGCATACCAGATCAATAACACTAAAACGTTTAGTGATAAAGGGGAGTATTTGGCTGATAAGATTAAGCAGTCATGATGGAAAACTTCTCCATGCCATGCGCGGTGGACCATATAAGACCCCAGCTATCGGATCGCTGAGTAGACATGCTGCTCGCGGACTACGGTAACCCCCCGCTCTTGCAGCACTGGTTGGGCATCCTTCGAAGCCAGCGTTTCCCGGGTCAAGGTGCCCGTATTCATCCGTATACCTGTGCTCTTCAGTCGCTGCACCTCTTCCGCCAATGCCTGTTGTGTTGCCGGGCTCAGCAGCGACGGGTCATGTTCGTACTGCATCTTTTCCAGCCGTGTCATTTCAGCCGGAATCCTCACCTGCCGGAGATCGTACCAGCTGTTATGAATACCATAAGTGATCCCCTTGATTTGATCAGCCCTGCAGTTTTGGTGGTGAGGGTCTGAACAGGCAATAATTCCCGCCTCCCGGGCCAGTTTGCGCCGAACATTATCATTAATAAATCGGTCCATTATTTCCACGGGCTCCGTTGTCCGGTCAAATTGTAGCCTGATTTTTTTGCCATCAGGCTTCAGACCGTAGACATTGGTGTAGCGATTTTTGCGCCTGTCCATGGGGCTCCCGGTTACCTGCACCAGGTCAGCCGCACCGTGCATGGCGGCTTCCAGATGCCGTTGGAATTCAGTTTTGTGGTCAGGCTCGCTGGTAAAATCCCCGGCCCACGGGTGCGGCAGGTGAAGGGCGGAAACGTTGAAAAACTCAGATTGTGTCCCCAACCCGGGAAATTCAGGCTCAACGAAATAGCGAATAACGTCCATATGAACGGCAAAGCGTAATATACGCAGATACCAGCGCACAGAGGCAGTCAGGTTATGATCCGCTTTACCACCGGTATCGTTTTCCATGCTGACCATCGCCAGGGCGATCTCATTCAGCAGCCGTTCAGGGAAGTGACCGGCCAGGTCCCGTTTGAAGTAATCAGCTGACCTGGCTTTTGCCACCGATTGATCGACATCCTCAGTTGCTGCATCCTGATAAATAATGGCCAGCGGCAGGAGACTTTTTTCTACTGGATTAAAAGAGTGAACCTGGCATCTCTCCAGCAATTCCATATACCAGAGCCCGTTATTCCTGGCACGCAGGGCATGACTGCAAGAGTGATGCTCTTTCCACGTTTTTTGAAAGACTTTGTTCATGCTGGCCATCACCCGCTCCGGTCCCGGGCGACGGTAATAATGCTGTAACACCTTGAGGATAGTGCCTTCATTATCGCCGACATTATCTGGCAAGACCGGCGGTTTACTAAAGGCATCCACCATAAACTGTAACGCTGGTGCCACTGATGCGAAACGATGGACCGGCAGTTCGAGAGATTGTTTCAGTGTCTTGAGTTGCAGTGTGGCCTTCTCGACATGTGCTAGCCAATTCTGGTGAAAAGTGTAGGTTTGTCGTTTTTTCCAGAGTCGTTCAACCCATTCGATGAAAGAAGCCACGGAAAAATCATCAAAAAGCGTTGTATCGTCACGGTAATACCTCTTCAGACCGCTTTTAACCGTATCCAAAACATCTTCGTTCGGGACAGCCCCGTAATGAAACAAGGCCAGTAAGTGGGACTCGATGGTATCGGTTGGTCCCTGGATAAGTCGCTTGCGAGATAGTTCTTCTTTCAGGCATTGCTGCCGTTGCTGATCATTGAAACCCCGGCAGATTCGGTCAAATTCAACGATGCCTCCCGGGCAATTGGTCAGGGGTATATTCCAAAGGTTTTGCAAGGTAAGGAACTTGAATGGACCAAAGGCAGCCACCATATAATTGAACAGGTCCGGTGGTACATAAGATTGAGCACAGCCTCCCATCTGTCGGATAAGGTTCCAGCCCTGTTCAGTCAGTATGGCCCCGCTCTTCAAAAGCAGCCGAAGTAATGGGGCAAATTCATCAACCCGGAATTCCGTTACCCGGTCATGGACATTGTATCTATTTACTTCAGAAATCAGGAGCATATCAAGCAAAGAAGTCATTTTTCCTTCATGAAAAAAACAGCGGTCAATGGGCAAACCACTCTCTTGCAATGCCAGAAGCTTCTGGACACTGTCAGGACCGGGATTTCTCACCAGCTCGATGGCCTGTTGCCATTGATGTTGCTCATCCGACGGGGTGGTGAATCCTGACCTCAGTGCCTCTGCCTGCAAATGCATTGGCAATAAATTCATTGTGCTCATGATGCTGGCTAAAGATATTCTCCCGGAAGGGTCAAAACAATCCAGGGAACTCTCAATCCGTTTCAGATGTTCAGAGTCAAGTTCATCATCATAACAGACCTCTGCAGACCCGGTGCTGCAGTGAAAAGCAACCAGTGGCAGGGGGGGCAGGCCCAATGTCTGTTCACACTCACGCTTTTTCTGCAGAATATCCGAAATATTACGAGGAATATCACTCACAACAAAAAAGCATTTGATGTCTGCTTTTCCACCGTTGGTGACCACGAGTTGTGGAGAGGGCACGGAGCCTCCGTAAAATACTGTACCAGGTTTGTGGCTATCATATTTGTGGGGCTTCAGTTTTGGTAAACTGAACCTTCCGTCCGCCCCCAGATGTCCTGAGGTAAATGATGGATCATAAACCTCCCACCCGGCTCGATATTGTATCTCTTTGTCTTTTTCAGCCAATGATTGCAGGTCAGACAGTAGTTTTACGTCCAGATTTTCCGCCGCTGCGTCTTGTTTCAACGGCCAGGTACCGGGATTTTGTTTGTAGACATACAGGCAATCCGGGTCGACGATGCCTACCGTCCATCGACCTGTCAGGTTTCCGGGGTTCATCCCCTGCAAGGCAAGGCTAAAGGATTCTGGTGTGCCAATGCCATCAAGGTAACTGGCTACTTCGGCTGGTTTAATTTGCCGAATCGCCAGACGCCCACTCTCCGCCGCCTGGCGCAGTGCCTGACGCTCAACTTCTCTTGAAGGCCCGGGTAGCGGCTTGGCCGGTTCGGTGGTTGTCTCAGGCTGGGTGCCAAATGTTCGTTGGTAGCAATCGCGCAGACAGGCGAAAGGGTTCATGTCGCAGTTAAGATTCATGATGACGCTCCAGTAATCATTTTTATTTCCCACTTCCACTGGGGCGGGGTACTCATATTGGAGTGACTGGCTTTGCCGTCTTTATTGGCACCAGCATTTCCCATTCTCCAGGGAGGCCATCGTTGGCAACGTAAGGACGCTTCTCGCTGACCACCGCAATACCCCGATCCTTCAGCACTTTCAGGGCGCGCTTCGAAGCCAGCGTTTCCTGGGTCAAGGTGCCCGTATTCATCCGTATACCTGCGCTCTTCAGTCGTTGCACCTCTTCCGCCAATGCCTGTTGTGTTGCCGGGCTCAGCAGCGACGGGTCATGTTCGTACTGCATCTTTTCCAGCCGTGTCATTTCAGCCGGAACCCTCACCTGCCGGAGATCGTACCAGCTGTTATGAATTCCATAAGTGACCCCCTTGCTTGGATCAGCCCGGCAGTTTTGGTGGTCAGGGTCAGAACAGGTAATAATTCCCGCCTCCCGGGCCAGTTTGCGCCGAACTTTATCATTAATAAATCGGTCCATTATTTCCACGGGCTTCGTTGTCCGGTCAAATTGTATCGTGATTTTTTTGCCATCAGGAACCAGACCGTAGACTTGGGTGTAAGGATTTTCTCGCTTGTCCGAAGGGCAGTTAGCTACCTGCAGCTGCATGAGGTCAGCTGCACCGTGCATAGCGGCTTCCAGATGCCGTTGGAATTCAGTCTGGTGATCAGGCTCGCTGCTGAAATCGTGGGCCAACTGCGTTGGCAGGCCAAGGTATTCAGCCTTGGGAACCTTATGCGGAGCCACCGCTAATGCGGGAAAAAAAGGCCTGACCCCGCTGTAGCGAATTTGGTTTATATGAACAGCAAAGCGTAATACGCGCAGATACCGGCGCACAGGCTCAGACAGGTTCTGCACAGCTTTATCTTCGGCCCTGGTTTTCATGCTGACCATCGCCAGTGCCATATCATTCAACAGTTTTTCAGGGTAGTGCCCGGCCAGGTCCCGTTTGAAGTAATCAGCTGACTTTGTTTTTACCGCCGATTCGTCGACATCTTTATAAGCGGCATCTTGATAAATAATGGCCAGGGGCAGGAGTCTTTTTTCTATTGGAGTAAAAGAGTGAACCTTGCATTTCTCCAGCAATTCCATATACCAGAGCCCATTATTCCTGGCCCGCAGAACATGACTGCAGGAGTGATACTCTTTCCACGTATCCGGTGAGGAGTTGCGCAGGCTGGCAATCACCCGCTCCGGTCCCGGGCGACGGTAATAATGCTGTAACACCTTGAAGATAGTGTCTTCATTATCGCCGACATTATCCGGCAAGACCGGCGGTTTGCTAAAGGCATCTACCATAAACTGTAACACCGGTGTCACCGATGCGAAGGGATCGACCGGCAGATCAAGGGATTGTTTCAGTTTCGCGAGTTCCTGACGGGCCTCCTCGACGTGTGCTGGCCAATTCTGGAAGAGAGTGTGGGCTTCCCGATTCATCCAGAGATCGCCAACCCATTCGATGAAACCAGGCACAGATAAATTATCAATCAGCCTTGTATTGTCATCGAAATACGTCAGATCCCGTTTAACCGTATCCATAACCTCCTCGTCCGGGACGGCTCCGTAATGAAACAAGGCCAGTAAGTGGGACTGCAGGGTATCAAGGGTTGGTCTCTGTAAAAGTCGATTACGGGATAATTCCTCTTTCAGGCAATGCTGCCGTTGCTGGTCATTGAAATCCTGGCAGATGCGGTCAAATTCAATGATGCTTCCTGAACAACGGGTCACTGAGGTTAATGGTATATTCCAAAGGTTTTTCAAGGTAAGGAACTTAAAGGGAGCAAAGGCAGCCAACATATAATTGAACAGGTCCGGAGGCATTAAAAGTTGATTTTGTTCTCCCATCTGTCTAATTAAGGACCAGCTCAAGGCAGTGGGTATTGCCCCGCTCTTCAGAAGCAGCCGTAGTAATGGGGCAACTTTGTCAACCCGGAATTCCGTTACCCGGTCATGGGCCTCAGTGTATCTCAGTGATTCAGAAGTCAGGAGCATATCCAGCAAAGAGGTGATATTTCCTTCATGAAAATAACAGCGGTGAATTGACAGGCCACTCGCTTTTAAGGCCAGAAGCTCCCGGTAATTGTCATCACAGGGATGACTCACCAGCTGGATGGCCTGTTGCCATTTGGGTTGATCATCGGGTGGGATGGAGAGTCCTGAACTCAGTGCCTGTGCTTGCAAAGGCATTGGCAACAAATTCATTCTTCTCCTGATTTCGCCTGAAGGTATACGCCGGGAAGACGCAAAAACATCCAGAGAATCCTCAATTATGGTCAGATGTTCAGAGGCCAGTTCATCATCATAACAAACCTCTACAGACCCGGTGTGGCGGCAAAAAACCACCAGTGGCAGGGGTAGGCCCAATGCCTGTTCACACCGACGCTTTTGCCGCAGGATATCCGAAATATTTCTGGCGGTATCACGCTCAACAAAAAAGCATTTGATGTTTGCTTTTCTACAGGGGGTGACTACGATTTCTGAACGGGGTACGGGGTCATTAAAATTAGTTGAAACAGATTTGGGGGCATTATATTTGTAGGGCTTCGGTTTTGGTAAAATGAATTTGCCATTCGGTCCCAGATGTCCTGAGGTATCCGGGGAAGACCGAGGATACACATTCCACCAGGCTCGTTGTTGTATCTCTTCATCCTTTTCAGCCAGCGATGGCAGATCAGGCAGTAGTTTGACGCCCAGTTTATCCGCAGCTACGCCTTGTTCCAGCCGCCAGGTGTCTGCCTCTTTTTTGTAGACATACAAGCAGTCGGGATCGACTATGCCTACCACCCATTTTTGCTGATCTGCCCACTTCCTGCGTGTCATCCCCTGCTGGGCAAGAGTAAAGGATTTTGGCGTGCCATAGCCCTTGAAGAAATTGGCTTCTTCCGCTGATTCAATTTGCCGAATCGCCAGGCGCCCACTCTGTGCCGCCCAGAGCAGTGCTTTTCGCTCATCCTCCCTGGAAGGCACGGGTAGCCGTTTGCTCAGCTCGGTGGTTGTGCATTGGCCAGACCCGGTGCCAGACTTCTGATCGTGGTGATCGCTCAGGCAGGAAAAACAGTTCATGCCCCGGATAACATTCATGTAGTGCTCCAATGATCGCTTTTATAAACCCTCGGGTGCGCTCACCATTAGAGTGACTGGCTGGTCAAAAGTTCCATTATCAGAACGCTATTTCCAGGGCCAGGTTCCGAACTGACCAACTGGCAATCGAACGGGAAGAGTGCCAGATATTGGCGTTAAATGGATTGCAAGGCCTTTTGCAGTCTTTCAGAAATATCCGTCCGCCCTATTTGTTTCAACACATCAACCAACTCCTCAGTCCGCTTCCCACTACAAGCAATTTTATTCAGTACGGTGAGCAGTGCTTTTGTGACATTTCCTATACACTCCGAATCAATTTTATCGACTTCATCTCTGGGAAAGATTTCACACATTGTGCGCGCCAAAGCTTTCCAATTGCTGGAAGCATCGCCGATTACCTTGAGTGCTACTGGAAAGTTAAACTGACTACAGTATGGTGGTTGTTCCGATGCTGCTATTGGTTCCAGGTAGGGCTCGTCTTGTAAAGCCGCTCTCAGGCTGGCTATTTTCCTTTGGAAGATAATTTCGGTACTTTCCAACAGGTTAAGCTTTTTCATTCCGTTATTCTTTCCTTCCAGAGAAAAATAGCGACGGAAGAAATCGATTCTGATTTTATCCACTTTGCCCGGGCAAAAATCCTCCGCCTGATAATATTCCTCGAGGTGGCTGCTGGCAAAAGCAAAATTGATCAATTCTCTGTTGTCCAGAAAGGCCAGTTTCTTTTCAATCCACTTGTCCAGTTTAGGATACCTGGCGGTAAAATCATTCTGCCAGACCAGCTCTAGCCGATCTGCCGAATTTTCTACCATAGTGTTATGAACTTCGATGACACGTTTTAAAATCTCCTTTCGGAAACTGGCATCGTGACTCACCTCGGACAGCTTATTATAGACAAATGTGGTCGCTTGCCCTGCGGACTGGCGCTCAGGGTACTGGCTATATGCTGGCGGTGGTTCAGCGGAATAGTCGTTAGGGGGGGTAAATGGTTGGGATGATGCCGGATTCATAATAATACCTCGTTGGTTGATTCGATTATTTTGATTGTCGTTTTCCGAAATAGTCACATGGTCACTAACAAATAGCCCCGCCACTATGGTCCTATTCCAGTAAAACCGAATATTTATCCACTTCCATATGGTCGAACTCCACAGTCTTGAGAGTAACTGGCTGGCGAAAAGTTCCGCTACGGTCCGTAGCTGCATTTTTATAGGGAGATCAAGGGATCTTATTGGCCTTCTCCACGAGGCTGACCGAGAACTAAGCAGGAAAGCAACCAGAGGAGCGACAAAAATTTAAATCGTTTAAAAAATAGATAAAAATTTAGATTAATTAGCCACTTTTGAGCAGTTTTCAGACCAGGTAGCTTTTTCTTTTAGCCTTGCTCAAGGGGTTCGTGATCAACCGTTCATTGGCCGGACAAACCTCATCAGCAGAATCATTCTTGTTTGACTGTAAGGTTTTACGAACTGGGGATCCATAATACGAACGTCATAACCCAGTTCGGTAAATTTACGACACCAGTAGTGTGAACCTCCACAAGCTTCCATGCCCCTAGGAGGCTGTCCGAGAATAGACTGCCCTACTGCGGCGACAGCAAATTGGTCTAAAAATCCGCTTTTGTTCGGCAAATAGCCCCGCTATTCACCTCACAAAACCGAATTTTTATCCTCAATTTTC
>NZ_JAGHQV010000066.1:0-16767 GCF_017744175.1 Thalassotalea sp. G20_0
TCCTCGCTACGGGCGCTATTCTCGGACAGCCTCCTAGGAGGCTGACCGAGAATAGACTGCCCTACTGCGGAGGCAACAAATTGGTCTAAAAATCCGCTTTTTTCGGCAAATAGCCCCGCTATTCACCTCACAAAACCGAATTTTTATCCTCAATTTTCTGCCATCCTCGCTACGGGCGCTATTCTCGGTCAGCCTCCTGGTGTGATATAGTTTCAAGCATCGGAATGAGTGAAAGATATACCAATGATAACAAATAGTTAAGATAAGGAGTCATCTTTTGGATAATCGTATCCCGCCGAATTCAAGAAAAGTTACTTTTGTAAATCAAGATGTTAATCAAAATCAGCTGGCTGAGGATTCTGGAGAATTTGGGGGTAAAAAGGTCTCTTCGAAAAATCATATCAAGATGCTCATCATTTCACTTAAAAAGCTTAAAAATTTTATCATGAAGCCAATTCGTGACAGACAGATAAAATCTTATAACCAGGCTCTGGTAAAGGCCCGTAAAAATAAGGATTATGGTAGGGATTTAAGGAATGGGAAAATCGATAAAGCCTGCTACGACGTGTTAAATAGAAGAATGGATAAAGCTGGATTTGACAAGGGTTTACTTAAAGAAAAAAACTCTAGAGAAATTTCCGATATTCTTGTAGATCATCACATCATGACCAGGGATGATGCTGAAAACCTGCATATAAGAAATGTTGACTTAGAAGGTTCACCTTATTGGTAGACAAATGAGTTAAATTACTGTCAATATTAATCCATAACTATTCATATTGACGAAAAAACACTGAACTATTCAGTGTTTTTTTTCGCCTGAAGAAAAGGAGAATTGATTACTATCAAGGCGAATCTGAAGAACTCTCCATTTTTTGCGACAATGCACGCTGTGGCTCAGAGTTTTGCATTACCACCAGGTGAGTCACTACGGCTAAAACCGTTATTCATAATAGGCAGTTTAAATTCGAACATGATTTTTCAATCTCTCCAGGTCTCACTGTTTGGTTGATTCTGGCAAATATGGCATTTGATCAGCAAAATGGGCTTTGCCCCACGGGTTGTGTACTTTTGACTCCTAAATATTGTCGCGTAAGTAAAGTATAGAGGGGGCATGTAGCCGAACATTACAGATGGTACCATCAGCAAAGTGGATTGAGCAATCGTGCTTGCAGGGAGCTGTCATGTAACAGGTTTCACCACCATTTGATGTACGGTGGGTGGTGTGACCTGAAAATACCGCTGCAAATCCTTAATCGTTGCTTCCCTCTCTCCATATTTTTCAAATCTTCCTGTTACCGCCGAAATCAGCGGGACTTTCTTGAAGTCTGGTGGGAAAGGGCGTCATGAGAATTGTCGTTTACAGTGGTAAAACGTATCAGACCTCGATAGTTTTCTGGCTGTAACCCTATGTTGTTACAAAAGTTATCAAAGAGCATTTCTATTCTATTTGTTGAATCAATATCCTCAACGTCATCCAATTTTAAAAATAATGGAATTTTATTTTTTTGTTTTTGCGATAGCGTATTCATCCATGCAAGTATTATCTCGTTAATTTTTCTTGCTTCCTGACCTGTTCGGGCACCATGCCAAAAACGTAATTCGAGAGTTCCATCTGGTTTACAGATTCTTGTGTCTGAATTATTGCTTGCATGTTGCGGGGCAAGTCTAATTTTAGCAGGACAATATATATGTTTTAATTCCCATAGTTGTTGAAAGGCGTACGCATAAGTATAAAAACCCATTGGTTGCGTTGTGTTTCCGGCAGCAAGCTCTTTATTGATTAGTTGGATGGTGTGATCCAGGAGCGATTTCCACTGAGGAGCGTAATTGCACATAGACAGATATGGGTAATATTGTTCACACTCACTTTCTCTGTCAAGGGCTTTGACTAAAAAGCGTTCATTTTCTACTGAAAGTAAAAATCTGAATAACAATTCCGGATTGTTTGAGATAGAATTTCGGATATCTATATGTTTATGCCCAGATATGCCTTTCAATAAAAACAGTTCTGCAGGGGCAAGAATAAATATATCAAAAAGTTCATAAGCAGTATAAGTAGCTCCATTGCATGTGAAAACCTGCTCTATTGTATAAGGGCTGCAATTCACCTCAAAGACATCATAATCAGGATAAAACTTACAATTCCAGTCACCGAAAGTGAAATAAAGCTCTTTATCCTGGTTGCCATTTTTAATGGTTATTGAAAATTCTGATTCAGGTATATTCATGGATGACATTATGAAAGATATATGTTTAGACCACTTTGTTATAAGGAGGTCTGGTGAATATTTTTTACCTGATACACTTTCAAAGCTGAATTCAAACTCTTCTCCAAATCTTATAAGGTCGGGGTTAAATTCTACCGTTTTTAAAAGGCTATTGTTTAATAAAGAATTCTGACTTTTATATGCTGGTTCATCATGACAAGAATGTTCATGACCTGAAAATCCATCAAAAAGAACTTTGAATAAATATTGTGGTGCAGCAGAATTAAAGAAGAAAGACCATAACTCACTTTTTTTAGAAGTTTCTACTGTTTTTGTATCCAGTGCATCTTTTGTATATAATCTACTCCAGTAATAATTGTTCAGTATTAGAAAAAGTGGAGACAAATTTAGTTGGTTATTTGGTTCAGAGAAGAAATGGAATAACTCTTTTCTTTCATTGTAAGTTTTTAAATAGTTTTTAATTGTTTTTTTATTTAAAAAGAAGTCTCTTTCTCCACCAGAAGTCATTGAAAGCAAAAAGTCTGCAAGAAAATAATCCGGAAAGCGAAATTTAAAGTCAGGTAGGTCTACGTGATTTTCAATTTCAATTAGCAAAGGAAGTAATCCAAGAAAAAAAATAATGTTTTTTTCGCAAAACCGGTCTTTGCTATTTCTGATACAAAAGCCACAGGCTTTTATTAAAAGCTTGTTGCTTTCAGGTTTTGGGTATTTTTCTAAAAGTTCAAATGGGTCTGTTTTTTCAAAAGAGGCCATTTCTTTATCAATTATCAACAAGAATTCAGTTAATCGGCTGATTGTATTTGCAGCTTCTGTTTTATTACAAAAACAATGTACAAACTGACTGTAAGTTTCAAGCAAATACCTCATGATTTCAGGATTGTTCCAGGCTCTGCCGATTACTGGCGAAAAATTGTGGAGTTGAGCAAAATCTGAAGATTCTGATTCTCGAGCTTTTATCTCCTTAAAGTCCCGATTGAATTTAAACTTTGCATCTTCTGAATATGTTCTTGAATCTACACCAAAAAAACTTGGCTCAACTTTAGCCACTTTCACCTGACGATAATAAGATTGACCAGTTGATTGTAGCTGAGATATTGAGGCATTATATACAGCTGTTGAATGGCTCTGTTGTTCTTCTATTCCTTGTAATCTATACATATTACACCAATTAAAATATTTTACATTATATTTTTCAGGATTCAGATGGCTAAAAATCCCAATCATTTGTAACTTGATTGGAGTGATGAAAAGTGGTTTGGAAATCGGGAGAACAACCTCGTTACCTAATTCATCTCAATGCGTAATAGACAGTGACAATTCGCATAAGTTCATAACAACCCAGTAAGAACGTCTAACAAAAAAATTCCAGGCGACTGTGCCTGTGGCAAAGGAAGTATTTATTTCCGCCATACCCTCAGCAGCCTGCAAGATGAACTGGATGAATTGCAGGGCAGCGTGATGATCTGCGAGCACAGCAGGCCGAGGCCATGAAAGGCCAATTAGTTCATGGCCGTCCTATTGTTCCTTCTGGCAATGGCGAGGCCGATTGGGTTTCCCGGCTAACAGTCAAGAGCCTGTTTGCTCTCCCCAGGGGGGTTCAGCTCAATTAGAAGTCAGTGGTAAATCACCTGGGTTTTACCAGAATTGACTGACTGACGACACTGCTTTTTGTGTTCCCTTTGGCACTCGGCGTAAGCGGGATTTTTGCGAAGCTCCCTCAGGCGTTTCCTTTGGGGTTCTCTTTCGCGCTCGTCGAAAGCGGGATCTATCTGGTAGCGCTTCCTTTGGCGTTCCCTTTGTAGCTTCTTTTGAAGCTCCCTTTGGCATTCAATATGTGAAGAATTTTCATCAATAGCTTCTTCGGCTTGAATCGCAAGAGATGTATCTTGTTGAAGATGTTCACTTTGGAATCGTGGGGTAATAATCGCAATCGACGCAGTAGATTTAGAGAAATTACCATTGCTGTCTTGATTAGGAATTTGAATAGGTGGATTAAGTTTGGTATCAACATCTGTCGAGTTTTTCGAGGTTGATTGAATATCCTTTGTTAAGGAGTATATCGAAAAAGAATTATTTTCAAGGTCATATTTTTCAGGCTGATAATTTTCCAGTGGTATAGCTACTGGAATTGCAGGGGAATCTTTATAGCTGGTTCGATTTGTACAGTGAAATCTTTCAACCTTTTTTTTCAGGATTTAAATACCCTTGATTATGTGAACTTGTGGATTGGTCAGTTATGTCATGGTTAGTTAAAGGTTGTCCAACTTCAGTAACCTTTCGGGAGAAAGCCTGACCTATTGCACCAGATTCAGCTAAAACCATGCCTTGAATATTAGAAAGGCCATCAGGGGCTGGACTTAATTGAGAAGAAGTTGGTCTATCCATTGAGTTATTGAATCATCGAATTATACCTTAAGACCACGCTTGCTTATAAAAGTTCCTCCCTTTCGCCACTCATTCACCATTTTAAGGTCATTTCCCGGATCGACCGAACCATCGGTGATGTGGCCTTGCAGAAGGCGCTTAGCGGGATCAGCACCGATATCAATGACATTAATGTTGGAGGAATAAAGGGGGGATATCCAGCCACACAATTTATAGGTGTTGTAGGTGGAGGATATTCAGGTTCGGTGAGTGCGATGAATAGCCTGAAAGCAGCAGCTTTTTATCGATATCCTATTAAAATAAATATTTATTTCTGCAGTTTGTCAGAAAGATAAGATTATATATGAGACTAAGTCTTTTCATGGAAAACCAGAAGAATGTGACTTATTGATTAATGCTACAGGAGATACTCATGATTATAAACCCGGAAGGGTTGATGATCTCTGGTCTGAGTTGCTTCTTGATGGAAAAGCTGTACCCCATTTTTTGGGAGGAGTTCAGGTCGACGGTTTTGGACGGATGATAGATAAAAACGGGCGGTTTTTGGATGGCATTTATTTAAGCGGTCCTATGACTTCAGGGGATTCTATAGAACGACGGGGTCGTTTAGGGGCTTTTCAAATCAACACAGGAGAACTCCTGGGAGGCTGACCGAGAATAGCACCCGTAGCGAGGATGGCAGAAAATTGAGGATAAAAAGTCGGAAATTTTTAGTGAATAGTGGTTCTATTTGCTAAAAATTTCTGACTTTTTAGACAAATTTTCTGCCACCGCAGTAGGGCAGTCTATTCTCGGTCAGCCTCCTAGATAGAGCTGAAGTGTCTGGTAAAAATGCTGTTTCAAAAAAGCACGGCGAATTATTAGAGTTAGCCCAAAATAAGCCTGATGCTTCAGGGAAATTTCAACGGGTCAAACAGCAAATAATAAAAGTTTAAACACAGCTATGAAACCCATTAATGAAGAACAACGCCAGGGCCAACCGGCAAAATACCGGATGGCCTTTAATATCAATCCAACGCCATTTGCTCCAGCGTAGCCAGCTCCACAATTTCAAGCGCTGTCATATTGGTTGCGTTCAGGTAAACCGGTGGGGCAACACCTGCCTTATTGGCCTCTGCCCAACGAGTTGCGCAAAGACACCAGCGGTCACCGGCTTTCAGGCCGGGAAAACCAAAATCAGGGCGGGGTGTGATGAGGTCATTGCCTTTGGACAGGGAAAATTGCAGAAATTCATCGGTCATCCGGGCGCAGACTGTATGACTGCCAGCATCCTCCAGACAGGTATGACAAAACCCGTCCCGGAAGAAGCCCGTCATTGGACTTTTGCAACACACCTCTAACTCAGTACCCAGCACATTGGGCTGTTCAAACACAAGTTCTACCATGTGAAACCCTCCCATGATTAACCCATGACCTACAGGATAGGAGAAAAGTCATGTCTACAGTGGATCGTAGGTTTATCGGTGCCGGAAACATCTACATTGAATGCAAAGAGTTCGTCCTGTTTATGGAAGGGCTCAACGATGCGCAGGATGGCAAGCCATTTAATATCCGGGTGCATCGAATAAAGTTCTCCCCTGTCCAGAACCTTGATTTTATTTCGGACGACTCAGTGGTAAATCACCTGAGTTTTAGCTGACTTGACTGACTGACGACACTGCTTTTTGCGCTCCCTTTCGCGCTGGTCGTAAGCGGGATCTTTGCGAAGCTCCCTTTGGCATTCAATTTGTAAAGAACTTTCATCAATAGCTTCTTCGGCTTGAATTGCAGGAGATGTATATTGTTGAAGATATTCACTTTTCAATTGTGGGGTAATAATTGCAATCGGCGATGTAGATTTAGAGAAATTACCAATGCCGTCTTGATTAGGAATTTGAATAGGTGGATTAAGTTTGGTATCAACATCTGTCGAGTTTTGTGAGGTTGATTGAATACCCTTTGTGAAGGAGTATATCGAAAAAGTATTATTTTCAGGGTCATATTCTGCAACCTGATAATTTTCAGTGGTATAGCTACTGGAATTGCAGGAGATTTTTATAGTCAGTTTGATTTTGTACAGCGAAATCTTTCAACCTTTTTTTTTAGGATTTAACTATCCTTGATTATCTGAACTTGAAGCTTGGTCAGTCATGTCATGGTTAGTTACAGGTTGTCCAAATTCACTAACCATTCGGGAAAAAGCCTGACCTGTTGCACCAGATTCAGCTAGAGGCGTGCCTTGAATATTAGAAAGGCCATTAGGGGCTGGACTTAATTGAGAAGAGGTTGGCCTATCCGTTGAATTATTGAGTTATTGAATTCCAGCTTAAGACCACGCTTTCTTCTAAAAGTTCCTCCCTTTCGCCACTCATTTAACTTTTATCTATGTCAACCAAACATAAATAATTGCTATAGCTATTACTAATAGAGACGTAAAAATCTTCGGGTAATAAAGGAGCCTTGTAATAAGGCGGTGGAGCTAGAAGCTTATTATAGCTTATGAAGAATATGAGCGGGCACTACACCAGGAACATCAAATCTTTCATAAAAAATAAATCACACTTTTAACGTTCTGCCTGCTGTGCACGACAAAAATCAGGAGTAAGTCAGTGAGATCAACTATCCAAGGGTGATAGGGAAGTAGCGGAGTCGTCATGATTACGCGGATGAACTGGATAAACTGCAGGGCAGGCAGTCAGACATTGAGCAACGCCGTTATCAAACTCAGCGTGACGATCTGAAGGCACAGCAGGTCGAGGCTATCGCCAAAGAGGATCTGGAATTGATCACGAATATCACCTCTGAGTCAGGGTGAGATAGGTTCGATCGGGACTGTAAATATTCCTTCAGTTTGAAGACTGAAAAGCGGGGGAGCAGTACCATCTAAATTTTTACCGGAACTCTGGGTCGTTTCAGCTAAATTAGAACTCAGTGGTAAATCACCTGAGTTTTTATCTGAATTAACTGACTGAAGATACCGCGCTCTTGCGATCACAGCTTGCTCTTTGGCTTCTTCCTTGTTGCAGGTTTGTCTTTTGATTCTTTGGTAGGTAATTTTATAGATCTTTTGTCCTTCGGCGTAAACGGGATCTTTGCGAAGCTCCCTTTGGCGCTCCCTTTGGTGCTCAGCATAAGCGGGATCTGTCTGGTAGCGCTTCCTTTGGCGCTCCCTATGACGCTCAACGTAAGTGGGGTCTGTACGGTAGCGCTCCCTTTGGTGCTCCCTTTCGCGCTCGGCGTAAGCGGGATCTTTGCGAAGCTCCCTTCGGCGCTCCCTTTCGCGCTCGGCGTAAGCGGGATCTTTGCGAAGCTCCCTTTGGCGTTCCCTTTTGCGCTCTTTTTTGCGCTCGGCAAGTGAATAACTGCCATCAACATTAACTTCTGCCTGGGTTGTTTGGTTATCACTTGTAGCTTGGTGTATGTATAACGGATTAACGACAGCAACTGGCCATAAATCTTGTGAACTATGAATTCCGGCAGGAAGATTAGTTAACTGTATACCTGAGCTTGTATGATTTGCTGTTGTTTGCTCTCTAATTTCAAACTCGTCCCACGATATTAGCTGCTGAAAGGGAGTATTTGATGTTAGTAATAATGCATTATTAACGGGTTTATAATCAAGCTGGTAAGGAACATATTCATCAAGAATGGATTGTGGTATCTCTTGAATACCCGTTCCAGAAGCGTTTTCTGATTCAAGGTTTGTTAGGGATGTAATATTATATTTATTCAATGAATAGGAATGATCAGCTTCATTTTGATATTTATCTGGTCCGCTATTGTAATTATGAATAGGGTTCAGCACTTGAACTGGTATGCCTTGATAAATAGGCTGCTGTTCGGTGGCACCAAATCGCTGTTCTTGATCTACTAAACCTGATGCGTTGGAACAAAGGTAATAAAAAGAAGCATCATATAAAGGAAATTGATTGGTTTGATACATTGAATTATTGAATTATTGAGTTACAGCTTAGGACCACGCCTTCTTATAAAAGTTCCTCTCTTTCACAACTCATTCTTTATTTATGTCAGCCAAGCGTAAGGATTTGCTATGGTAATTACTAATAGTGACGTACAACTCTTCGAAAGCCGGCACCTCACGGATGAGGAGGACCATGGTGGGCGGGTTACAGGTAGTGAGGTCATTGATGGAAACATCAATAATCTCTTCCAGGATATTTCCCGGATCGACCGAACCATTGGTGATGTTGCCTTGCGGAAGGCGTTTATCGGGATCAGCACCGATAACAATGACTTTTACCTATTTCACTGGAGTGGAATATATAAATTTTACCCGGCGTAAGGTGGAAATGCAGATTAGTTCTCCCTTGGTGACGACCTTTAATCGGGGCATCTCCCATACCCGGCGAGCCAGAGGAAGAAACCAGTCGCATTCAGGAAACGCAGATAGCCGATACCTCCCGCTGCTTTTTATCAAGAGAGGGGCATTGAGCCTATGAGCGTCAACATTACCGCAGGTGACCTGACGGTAAAGGCTGAAAACGTTTAGATTGCTGAACGTTCACTAAGGCTGAGAGGGGGCGATTGGGACTGTAAATATTCCTTCAGTTTGACGACTGAAAAGTGGGAGGCAGTATCTTCTGAATTTTTACTGGAACTCTGGGTCGTTTCAGCAAAATTAGAAGTCAGTGGTAAATCACCTGAGTTTTTAGCTGAATTGACCGACTGAAGATACCGCTCTCTTGCGATCACAGCTTGCTTTTTAGCTTCTTCCTTGTTGGAGGTTTGTATTTTGATTCTTTTGTAGGTCTTTATATAGATCTTTTGTCCCTCGGCGTAAGCGGGATCTCTGCGAAGCTCCCTTTTGTGCTCCCTTTGGCGCTCGGCGTAAGCGGGATCTGTCTGGTAGCGCTCTCTTTCGCGCTTCCTTTTGCGCTCGGCGTAAGCAGGATCTTTGCGAAGCTCTCTTTGGTGCTCCCTTTTGCGCACCCTTTGGCGCTCGGCGTAAGCGGGATCTGTCTGGTAGCGCTCTCTTTCGCGCTTCCTTTTGCGCTCGGCGTAAGCGGGATCTTTGTGAAGCTCCCGTTGACGCTCCTTTCTGTGCTCCCTTTGGTACTTCTTTTTGCGCTCGGCGTAAGCGGGATCTGTCTGGTAGCGCTCTCTTTCGCACTCCCTTTTACGCTCGGCATAAGCGGGATCTGTCTGGTAGCGCTCCCTTTCTCGTCCCCTTTTGCGCTCGGCGTGAGTGGGATCTGTCTGGTAGCACTCTCTTTCGGACTCGGCAAGTGAAGAACTGCCATCAACATTAACTTCTGCCTGGGTTGTTTGGTTATCACGTGCAGCTTGGTGCATGCATAACGGATTAACGACAGCAACTGGCCGTAAATCTTGTGAACTATGAATTCCGACAGGAAGATTAGTTAACTGTATACCTGAGCTTGTATGATTCGCTGTTGTTTGCTCTCTAATTTCAAGCTCGTCCCACGATATTAGCTGCTGAAAGGGAGTACTTGGTGTTAGTAATAATCTATCCTTAACGGATTCATAATCATCCCGGTAAGGAACATATTCATCAAGAATGGATTGTGGTATCTCTTGAATACCTGTTCCAGAAGCGTTTTCTGAATCGAGATTTGTTAGGGATGTAATATTATATTTATTCAATGAATAAGAATGATTGGCTTCATTTTGATATGTATCTGGTCCGCTATTGTAAATGGAAATAGGGTTCAGCACTTGAACTGGTATGCCTTGATAAATAGGCTGCTGTTCGGTGGCACCAAATCGCTGTCCTTGATCTACTAAACCTAATGCGCTGGAACAAAGATAAGAAAAATAAGCATCGTATGAAGGAAATTGATTGGTTTGATACATCGAATTATTGAATTGTTGAATTACATCTTAAGACCACGAATTCTTAATAAAAGTTCCTCTCTTTCACAACTCATTCTTTATTTATGTCAACCAGGAATAAATATTTGTTATGGCTATTTCTAATAGCAACGTAAAACTCTTCGAAAGCCAGCGCCTCGCGGATGAGGAAGACGTTGGCGGGGGGTTACAGGCAACGAGGTCATTGATGGAAACATCAATAATCTCTTTCTTCGATTGCTGACCGTTCACCAAAGCTGAGAGGGGGCGATTGGGACTGTAAATATTTCTTCAGCTTGACGACTGAAAAGCGGGGGAGGGGGAGCACCTTCTAAATTTTTACTGGAACTCTGGGTCGCTTTAGTTAAATTAGAAGTCAGTGGTAAATCACCTGAGTTTTTAGCTGAATTGACTGACTGAAGATACCGCTCTTTAGCTTCTTCATTGTTGGAGGTTTGTATTTTGATTCTTTTGTAGCCATACAACAAGGCGGCGGTTCAGTGGATACCACCGCAGCCAAAGGAAGCATTGAAGACCTGAAAAAAGAGTTTAAGGCAACCTCTGCAGAAATTAGCCGTTTGCAAAGCAATCAATATCAATTTGACGTGACAGGCATTGGTCGCTGGCTCAATCAAACATCAACCGCTGCCGCTTATGTGAAAAAACAATTTTTAGAGCAAAGAATTGCCCTTGAACAGCTGTTTGAAAGCTATGAACAGGGCGAGATCAATGCCAGAAGTTTTGTCCGTGAGGCCGAAGATGCCGCGCAAACCATGAACCTGCTCAATCAAACGGATTTAGACCGGCTCAATAACGCCATTGTTTCAGCCAAACAAAACATGGCCCGCTTAGGCGACAGTTCCCGCAATACCCTGAACAGCCTGCAAGATGAACTGGATGAATTGCAGGGCAGACAATCGGATCTTGAGCAACGGCGTTATCAAAATCAGCGTGATGATCTGAAGGCACAGCAGGCCGAGGCCATTGCCAACGGGAATCAGGAGGCGATCAGGAATATCAACTCAGCTCTGCGAATCAGTGAGCAGATTTACAACGAGCGACTGCGGCAGGCTAATTGCTCTGGATTAATGAATTTGAATGGAACCCCGTCGAGCAAACCACTGAGCGAAGTCTGACCGGGGCTTTACTGGTTCAGGAGGGGCAACTAACCCAAGGCAGACCAATCGTTTTATCTGGCAATGGCGAGGCCGGTTGGGTATCACGGCTGACGGTCAAGATCTTGTTTGCTCTCTCCAAAGCAGCCAATAAAACGATGACTCTAACGCTTCCAGATAGTCGGCAGTTCTCCGTTATCTTTGATCGGTCTAACGGCGCTCCCGTAGAGGCAAAGCAGGTTTTACCATTTGCTTATCCAGAGTACAGTGACCAATACCTTCTTACTCTTAGATTGCTAACTGTTCACTGTTGCGACAGGCTCAATCGAGACGGTAAATATTCCTTCAGCTTGAAGACTGAAAAGTGGCAGGGAGAGTGCCATCTGAATTTTTACTGGGACTCTGGTTTGTTTCAACTGAATTAGAAGTCAGTGTTAATTCACCGGAGTTTCCAGCTGAATGGATTGACTGGAGATACTGCTCTTTTGCGATCTTAGCTTGTTTTGAAGCTTCTTCCTTGTTGGCGGTTTGTCTTTTGATTCTCTTGTAAGTATTCATATAGATTCTGTGCGCCTGTGCGAGGACGGGATCTTTGCGACGCTCCCTTTGGTACTCCCTTTGGTACTCCCTTTGGTACTTCCTTTGGCGCTCTGCAAAATCGGGATTTGTCTGGTAGCGCTCCCTTAGACGCTCCTTTTCGCGATCTACGAAAGCGGGATCTTTGCGACGCTCCCTTAGGTACTCCCTGTGGTACTGCCTTTCGCGCTCTGCGAAAGCGGGATCTTTGCGACGCTCCCTTTGGTACTTCCTTCGGCGATCCAATCGTGAGGCTTTGTTGTCAGTTATTTTTTTAGATGGGTTTGAAACAGACTTACTACCCAGGTTATCAGCTTGACTTATCGGACTGATTTGCTCCATCACGTTAGAATACTGATGGCTGTTATCAACAGAGTGAGAGCCGTCTTCACCAGCCATACTCCAAACTCGCACAATTTTTATTTCTGATGCAGTGCCACTATCAGCTTTCTGAAATGTTTCTGGTCTTACGGATAATTCAGAGGACTCATCCAGGCAGATTTCTTTAGAATCAAGAATAGTGATTGACATTTGTTTGATTCTTGGATCATCGAATCGGTTATGGAGTCTATCTTCATCGGGTATTGGGGTGTTATTGATTGGGACCGTTTGTTCCACTTTCTGACCGAATGCTATAGCGTTTTTTTGTGTACAGCCCTTGGAAAGTGACTTACCGCAGAGCATAGCAGTGTCATATGCAGTTAGAACACTCGAATAAGAGCCTTGTAAGTTAAAATCTGGATCAGTCATTAATTCATAAATTCATCAAGTTATTGAATCACAGCTTAAGACTCCCGCTTCTTTACACAAGTTCCTTCCTGAAACAACCCATTCACTATTTACATCAAAAAAAGCATAAGGATTTGATATGACTATTAATCATGATGATGTGAAACTCTCGAAGTGGAAGTGTGAGACGATTAGATCAAGAATCAAGAGCCGACCCCGGTTTTCCGGTTTTTGGCGCAGTATGAGGTGGAGGTTTGAAATAATCAAGAATCGGTTCTCCGCTCAATTTTATTGCTCACTATAGAACACAGGAATTTTGGGCCTCATATTCTTCAACAAGTTTCTTGCACTCTGTGTGGCCATGGATGATAGACAAGAGGTAAGCCGTTTGGCCATGATCGTTCTTTTCATTGACCAGAGCAGCAAAGTGGCGGTTTTCATTGGCCAGGGCATCGAACATCAGCTCCCAGAGAGTCGCTGTGTGGCCATTCAAAGCAGCTAAGTGGAGAGCCGTATTGCCATCATTGTTCTTTTCATTGACCGGGATTCGGCCATTGGCCAGCAGCTCCCTGAGAGTTGCTGTGTGGCCCCTAGAAGCAGCTAAGTGGAGAGCCGTATCGCCTTGATTGTTCTTTTCATTGACCAGGATGCCATGGACCAGGAAGCAGTCAGGGGCCAGCAGTGCTCTGATAGTCGCTGTGTGGCCATTAAAAGCAGCTAAGTGGAGAGCCGTATCGCCATGTTTGTTCTTTTCATTGACCTTGATCTTGATGCGGTCATCGGACAGTAGCACCCTGCTGAGAGTCGTTGTGTGGCCATTCTTAGCAGCTAAGTGGAGAGCCGTATCGCCATGTTTGTTCTTTTCATTGACCTTGATCTTGATGCGGTCATCGGTCAGCAGCTCCCTGAGAGTCGCTGAGTGGCCATTCAAAGCAGCTAAGTGGAGAGCCGTATCGCCATCATTGTTCTTTTCATTGACCGGGATTCCATTGGCCAGAAGCTCCCTGAGAGTCGCTGTGTGGCCATTCAAAGCAGCTAAGCGGAGAGCCCTTGCACCCTTACGTTTTTTGACATTGATGTCCGTCATGTCAAGCAGTTTTCTCAGGCAATCGATTCGCCCCCAGCAAGCGGCACAAGTCAGTGCCGTTGTGCCGGTGTTAGCAGCGGCATTGATATCTGCTCCTGCGTCGATCAGCTGTGTCAGTCGATCAAATTTGCCCCAAAAGGCAGCTATTATCAAAGGCGTCACGCCGTCGTTATCAGTGGCATTAATATTCACTCTATTCACTCTTCTGTTATCAACAAGCTCTCTCAGGCACTCGTTATCGTTTCCTTGTTGGTTGGTATAGTGTTTGGGCGTCCTGCCGTTGGGTAAGGTTTCATTGATATCTCTGCCCATGTAAGCCCATTGTTGACGGCCCTCATTAATGCTGATTTTGGTGGCTAGATGCAGGGCTGTTTCGCCGTTCTTGTTGGGGGCATTGACTTTCGCTCCCTTTACAATCAGCTGTTTCAGGCATTCGACGTGGCCGTTATAAACGGCCAGATGCAAGGCTGTTTCACCGTTCTTATTGGGGGCATTCAAATTTGCCCCATTTTCAATCAGCGGTCTTAGGCAGTCGACGTAGCCGTTATATGCGGCCAGATGCAGGGCTGTGTCGCCATTGTTATTGGTGGCATCAACATCCGATCCAAACTTAACCAGATATTGCAGGCACGTCAGATGTCCGTGCTCGGCTGCCAAGTGCAGAGGTCTTATTCCGTCCCGGGCAGGGGCGTCAATCTTGGCTCCCATAACAAGCAGGTAATCCAGACAGTGATCATTACCGTGTTGGACTGCCAAGTGCAGAGGCGTTTTGCCATCAGTTCGAGCCAAATTACCATTGGCCTTCGTACGGAACAGTTGTTTTAAATCTGAGTAAGCTTTCTTACCCCTTTCAAGTAGGTTCGAGTCAAGCAGGGCTTTCAGGCCCCTTAAATTTATATTTCCTTTCTGATAATTTTCTATAAAGAAAATCATTTGTTCACACTTGGTCTGATATTTGTCTTCAGTGTCTTTAGTGTCAGTGTCTTTAGTATTGAGTATATGACCGGCTAGAACTTTCAAACAATTTAAGTCGCCATTTCTAGCGGCGATGTGCAAGGGCGTTTCACCAGTTGTTTTCAGTTGCGCATTAACTTCCCCACCATAGGCAATCAGGATTATTAAACCCTTAAAGTTACGTCTTCCAGTGGCGATGTGCAGAGGCGTTTCACCATTGGTTGTTCGTGCAGCGTTGACATCAGCGCTGGACCGCCAATCAGACATCATACGCCAAACTTCCACTCCACTGTTGATGGTTTTCTCAATATCATCACGGTTTATTGTACGCTCCTGAACGGCGGTTGAAATGAAGTCGACGACGCCTAATGCAAGACGTCCTAGCTCTATCAGGAAATTCAGAAGATCGACCCTCTTGTCGAATAGCGCTTGCACAATGTTGTTGTAACCGTTACAAGTAGCAATGTGCAAAGCCGTGGTACCATCCTCGCTTTTGGCCTTGACATTTACTTTCTTGTCGATCAGAGCTTCCAAGAGTTCAAGATTGCCCTTTTCAGCGACATCGAACAACAGCCGAACCCGGGAGTCCGAGTCCAGCGGCGAAATATTAGTAGTGGGCCTCTTTGTCATGGTATCAGGCTCGGCCTGCTTGCCGAGACAATTTTCGTCAATTAACCTCAGTTTTGTTTCTTTGCACACATAACAACTGCGCTCACGTATATCACCTGCAGTGGAATTGTACCAGGAGTCGTAAATACAGACCTTGTGGAAATAGTGAGCTTCCGGTTGACAGTTCGTCCTGACCATTGGATCATCATCGGTACGCTTGCAGATAGCACAAGCTGGGGAGCTTAAGGTGGTATTGCTGCCTATTAGGTTATTCATAAAAACTCTGACAGTTTGCTGTCTCTGAATGGTTAAAAGGGAATAGAGGGAATCAGAAATTCACCGTAAAGTGCCAACTACCTGATCCCAACCTAAAAGCTCTACCCCTTGGGCCACATAGCCTGCAGAGATTTGAAGCACTCTGAATTTACATGAAAATAACATTAACTCCGCTGGAGGCCCCGAAAACTGGTTGAGGAAGGCGTCAAAACAAAACTTGATGATTGCCCTCTAAACCACGGTGCGTCAGGGGTGCAGAGTTTTCGGACGAAAACTTGATAACATATTCCAAATGAAACTGATGAGATTGACTGCACAATGTTTTGACCATGGAACGCCCACCAAGTTGTCCTCTGATGGGTCAGACACCCATACAGATAGGGCAATTAAATACGAACGTGTTCTGTCTGATATTATTCATCGCTTTAGCCTGCTATTTGACTCAACACTTTGGGTAGGACAAAAGTCAGCAGAGAATATTCCATAAAAACAGCATTTTTAACAAGACGACTGTCGTAACCTCTGAGTCAGGCATGTACCTGCCCGGCAATGGTCGTTTGTTTACCAGTATTCAAGTGATGGCAACCACAAACTCTGGCAGCAATTCAAAGCCCTGATATCTGGAGGCGACCGGGTTGTTGCCACTATTACTACTACCGCCAATAATGGCAACGGCACCAGTCAGGCCGCCCTAAGGGATGGTTCAGTAATTACCGTCAAGGGGGAGTCAATTTCTGCACGACAGAAGGCATTTATCCAAGATGGGGAGATTAAAGAAACCGCACCGAATCTGGCGCAGTACGAAGTGGAAGTGTGAGACGATCAGATCAAGAATCAAGACCCGACCCCGGGTTCGTTCGCGATCTACGAAAGCGGGATCTTTGCGACGCTCCCTTTGGTACTTCCTTCGGCGATCCAATCGTGAGGCTTTGTTGTCAGTTATTTTTTTAGATGGGTTTGAAACAGACTTACTACCCAGGTTATCAGCTTGACT
>NZ_JAGHQV010000067.1:0-16501 GCF_017744175.1 Thalassotalea sp. G20_0
GGGAGGATCCCATTGTCTGACTGTGGCATGCCTGTATCGCCCACGCCTTGAAGAAGCGGCATGGTCATTCGGTTGGTTGTAAGCATTATCTGATCTTGCGTATTGACCACTGATACCTGCAGAGCTTTTGTTCATAATTATATTTCATTAATTCATGAAAGTATAAAAAGCAGACTGCTGTTCTGTTCAGAAGTTCATTTTACTGAAATGCCTATAAAACCAAGCCGTTGGGGGTAAGTAGTTAACCAAATGAAATCATATATTTCTGACTAAGTTGTCAATCACTCTGCGGCGTTGCAACTCCGGTCACATAGCTACTGCTATGCTCCCTACGTTGCGCCTTGCATAGTAACTGCCCACTTAGCCAGAAATATACGATTCCATTTGGCCAACTACTTACACATCTACTTCTGATGCCACCAATCCGTTATTTTCAAATCATTTCGGGCAACAGGTATTCAACGCTGGCGCTCCATCCCTGGAATATGAACACAGTTCTTGAGTCATGATGAAAGGGAAGAGGTTATCGGCTTTTTTTTTCTCTTCCTTTTTCTTTTTTTTGGTTTGCCTGTTTGCTTGTCTAAATGTTCTTCACCGGTTAGGTAACAATGACCTGAAGAGTGACACCCTTTATCGACGGTAACGTATGCCTCATCTGCCCACCCGATTTTATATGATACAGAGCCATGGCCCTGAGGCGGGGTGTCCACCCTGGTCATTATTTGATCAATACATCGTTTTATTGAATCCGGGTTCCAAAGCGTGTTAGTGGGGATTTCAATGACCTCAAATCCCGCTTTTTGCAGCAGTGCGATTTTCAGCAGAGTCGAACCATTCCTGGTTTTGAAATCACCACACACGTAATGAGAGGGTCCCTGAATTTCAATAATAATATTATGGTCTGGCAGTAGCAGATCAACCGGAGGTAATGAGTTCAGACTCCTTTCTGCTTCAATCTTTAAAGAGGGAATAGATGATTGAAGTTGATCGCGGAAGTCGGTTTGAGGTTTTGAAATGCTGGTCTGGTAATGGGGGACGATCGGACACGCTCTGCCAAGCCAGCTTGCGGCCATGGCAATGATGGATTGTTCTTCTGCATCGTTTGAGGCTGCATTTTCCAGGCGAGTTAACAGGGCATCCATGTGCTTTTCAAGCAAGCTGTGTTTATTGGCATTGTCGTCTGGAGACAGCCTGGCACAGCAGACCAATACTCCCCAGAGAGACATCGATATATCTTGCTGAGATAACTGAGGGCATTTACTGATTTGGTAAACAAGAAGTTCAGACGTGGATTTAACCACGTTCAGCTCAACGAGCTCACCCAGTTTCGCCATGGCCCACAGCAGGTTGGCGATATGCTGAGGAATAAACTGGTCTTTCTTTTCGTTCACTTGGGACAACAGGGCGGCCACGGCCTTGTTGAGCCCTGGTGTCGGCTCCTGCCCATGGATCACCAGTTTCGCCATGACCCAGAGCAGATTGGCGATTTCCTGCGAATTAAAGCTGGCTTTCTGTGCGTTCACGTGGGGTAACAGCGCGGCCACGGCCTCTTTGAATGCTGGTGTCCGCTCCTGCCCGTTGTCCACCAGTTTCGCCATGGTCCACAGCAGGATGGCGATGTCCTGGGGATTAAATTGGTCTTTCTGTGTGTTCACGCAGGGCAACAGCGCGGCCACGGCCTCTTTGACCTCTGGTGTCCGCTCCTGCCCGTTGTCCACCAGTTTCGCCATGGCCCAAAGCAGGATGGCGATATCCTGGGGATTAAATTGGTCTTTCTGTATGTTCACGAGGGGCAACAGCGCGGCCAAGGCCTCTTTGAGCCTTGGTGTCTGTTCTTGCCCGTTATCCACAAGTTTCGCCATGGCCCACAGCAGGTTGGTGATATGCTGAGGAATAAGCTGGCCTTTCTGTGCGTTCACGTTGGGCAACAGCGCGGCCACGGTCTCTTTGAACTCTGGTGTTCGCTCCTGCCCTTCGTTTGCCAGTTTCGCCATGGCCCACAGCAGGTTGGCGATTCCCTGGGCATTAAGTTGGTTTTTCTGTGCGTTCATGAGGGGCAACAGGGTGGCCACAGCCTCGTTGAGCCCCGGTGTCCGATCCAGTCCGTTGTCCACCAGTTTCGCCATGGCCCACAGCAGGCTGACAATGCCCTGGGCATTAAATTGGTCTTTCTGTGCGTTCACATGGGGCAACAGGGCGGCCACGGACTCGTTGAGCCCTGGTATCTGCTCCTGACCGCTGTCCACCAGTTTCGCCATGGCCCACAGCAGGTTGGCGATATTCTGGGCATTAAATTGGCCTTTCTGTGAGTTCACGTTGGGCAACAGCGCGGCCACAGCCTCTTTGAGCCCTGGTGTCCACTGCTGCCCGTTGTCTACCAGTTTCGCCATGGCCCACAGCAGGTTGGCGGTATGCTGAGGAATAAATTGGTCTTTTTGTGCATTCACATGGGGCAACAGTGCGGTCATGGTCTCTGTTAACCCTGGTGTTCGCTCCAGCCCGTTGTCCACCAGTTTCGCCATGGCCCAAAGCAGGTTGACGATACCCTGGGCCTTAAATTGGTTTTTCTGTACGTTCACGTGGGGTAACAGCGCGGCCACGGTCTCTTTGAGCCTCGGTGTCCACTGCTGCCCGTTGTCCACCAGTTTTGCCATGGCCCACAGGAGGTTGGCGATACCCTGGGCCTTAAATTGGTTTTTCTGTACCTTCACGTGGGGCAACAGCGCGGCCACGGCCTCGTTAAGCCCTGGTGTCCGCTCCAGCCCGTTGTCCACCAGTTTCGCCATGGCCCACAGCAGATTGGCGATATGCTGAGGAATAAATTGGTCTTTCAGTGCGTTTACGTGGGGCAACAACGTGGCTACTGTCGTTTTGAGGCCTGTTATCTGCTCCTGTCCGTTGTCCACCAGTTTCGCCATGGCCCACAGCAGGTTGGCGATATCCTGAGGATTAAATTGGTCTTTCTGTGCGTTCACGTGGGACAACAGGGTGGCTACGACCTCTCTGAACTCTGGTATCCGCTCCTGGCCGTTGTCCACCAGTTTCGCCATGGCCCACAGCAGGTTGGCGATACCCTGGGCATTAAATTGATCTTTCTGTGCGTTTACCTGGAGCAACAATGCGGCCACGGCCTCGTTGAGTTCGGGGGTCCGCTCCTGCCCGTTGACCACCAGTTTCGCCATGGCCCACAGCAGGTTGGCGATATGCTGAGTATTAAATTGGTCTTTCTGTGCGTTCACGTGGGGCATCAGCGCGGCCACTGTCGCTTTGAGCCCTGGTGTCCACTCCTGCCCGTTGTTTACCAGTTTCGCCATGGCCCACAGCAGGTTGGCGATTCCCCGGGCATCAATGTCCCTGGCTTGAGGTTTTTGGTTGCACTTGAATATGATTGCATCAAGTAGCGTTGACAATAAGGCAGCCTGAGTACGCTTAACACCCTCATCCACGGGTTTATGAGGGGTAAAAACACCCGCTGAAGTCAATGAATGAAATGTGGCCGTAAGGCTTAGCCAGTCCCAACGCCGTGTTATGGTAAAATTTTTCAGTAAACGCATCAGCTGGCTTTGTTCAGCTCGATTTAACGGTCGTTTAACAGCTGATGTGTATTTTTTGATTGAACTGGCATACCAGCTGTGATTTCTCCCATCATAGCGATGACCGAAACGATCCGATTGACTCACCAGATCATCCATTATTTCCTGTTTGATGAGCGCATTAAAATCTTGGGCAGGGTTTACTGAGCGGTGCTGTAGATGTTGAGAAGGGCATGCGTCAGAAGAACGGTAAAATGTATTACGCCCCGGGTTAGTGCGTGGGGTATCATCCCACCGCCTGACCGCGGCATGTCTGTATCGTCCACGCCTTGAAGAAGCGGTATGGCCACCCGGTCGGTTATAATTATTATCTGATCTTGCGTATTGACCACTGATACCAGCAGAGCTTCTGTCCATAATTATATTTCATTAATTCATGAAAATATAAAAAGCAGACTGCTGTGCAGTTCAGAAGTTCATTTTGCTGAAACATTTATATATAAGCAGTGCCGTATTTCTCATCTGCCGAACCGCTTTTAAGTGATACAGAGCCATGACCCTGTGGCGGGATGTCTACCCTGGCCTTTATTTGATCAATACATAGTCTCATTGAGTCCTGGCTCCTGAGCAGGTTAACCGGGATTTCAATGACCTCAAATCCTGATTTCTGCAGCAGTGCAATTTTTAGCAGAGTCGAACCATTCCTGGTGTTGAAATCACCATTCACGTAATGAGACGGTCCCTGAATTTCAATCACCATGTTGTGATCTGGCAGTAGCAGGTCAACCGGAGGTAATGAGTTCAGACACTTTTCTTCTTCAATCTGCAAAGAGGGAATGTATGATTGGAGTTGAGCACGGAAGTCGGCTTGAGGTTTTGAAATGGTTGTCTGGTAGTGGGGGACGACTGGACTGGCTCTGCCAAGCCAACTTGCGGCCATGGCAATGATGGATTGATCCTCTTCACTGGCTGGTGATGTATTTTTCAGGCGAGTAAACAGGTCATCTATGTGCTTTTCAAGCAAGCTGTTTTTATTGGCGTTGGAGACAAGAGATAACCTGGCACAGTATACCATTACTGCCCAGAGGGACATCAATATCGCTTGCTGAGAGAATTGAGGGTTGTCACTGATTCGGTAGACAAGCGATTCGAACGTAGAGGTGACCACGCTCAGCTCAACGAGCTCACCCAGTTTCGCCATGGCCCACAGCATGTTGGCGATACCCTGAGGATTAAATTGGTCTTTCTGTGAGTTCACGTGGTGCAACAGCACGGCCACGGCTTCTTTGAGCTCTGCTGACTTTCCCTGCCCGTTGTCCACCAGTTTCGCCATGGCCCACAGCAGGTTGGCGATACCCTGAGGATTAAATTGGTCTTTCTGTGAGTTCACGTGGGGCAACAGCACGGCCACGGCGCTTTTGAACTCTGCTGACTTTTCCTGCCCGTTGTCCACCAGTTTTGCCATGGCCCACAGCAGGTTAGCGATATGCTGAGGAGTGAATTGGTCTTTCTGTGTTTTCACGTGGGGCAACAGTGCTGCCACGGCCTCTTTGAGCCCTGGTGTCTGCTCCTGCCCGTTGTTCACCAGCTTCGCCATGGCCCACAGCAGGTTAGCGATATGCTGAGGAATAAATTGCCCTTTCTGTGCGTTCACGTGGGGCAACAGCGTGGCCACGGCTTCTTTGAGCTCTGGTGTCCGTTCCTGTCCGTTGTCTACCAGTTTCGCCATGGCCCACAGCAGGTTGGCGATTTCCTGTGGTTTAAATTCAGCTTTCTGTGCGTTTACGTGGGGCAACAGGGCGGCTACGGCCTCTATGCTCACTGGTGTCTGCTCCTGCCCGTTGTCCACCAGTTTCGCCATGGCCCACAGCAGATTGGCGATATGCTGTGGGATAAATTGGTCTTTCTGTGCGATCACGTGGGGCAACAGCGCGGCCACGGCCTCGTTGAGCCCTGGTGTCCACTCACCGTTGTTCACCAGTTTCGCCATGGCCCACAGCAGGTTGGCGATTTCCTGTGGTTTAAAGTTCGCTATTTGAGTGTTTATGTGGGGTAACAGCGCGGCCACAGCGTCGCTGAGCCCTGGTGTCCGCTCCTGTCCGTTGTCCACCAGTTTCGCCATGGCCCACATCAGGATGGCAATTTGCTGAGGAATAAATTGGTCTTTTTGTACTTCCACGTGGGGCAACAGCGAGGCCACGGCCTCGTTGAGCCCTGGTGTCCGCTCCTGTCCGTTGACCACCAGTTTCGCCATGGCCCACAGCAGGTTGGCGTTATGCTGAGGAATAAATTGGTCTTTCTGTCCCTTCACGTGGGGCAACAGCGCGCCCACGGCCTCGTTGAACTCTGGTGTCCGCTCCTGCCCGTTGTCCACCAGTTTCGCCATGGCCCACAGCAGGTTGGCGATATGCTGAGGAATAAATTGGTCTTTCTGTGCGTTCACGTGGGTCATCAGCGCGGTCAGGGCCTCTTTGAGCTCTGGTGTCTGCTCCTGCCCGTTTTCCACCAGTTTCGCCATGGCCCACAGCAGGTTGGCGATATGCTGAGGAATAAATTGGTCTTTTTGTACTTTCACCTGGGGCAGCAGCGCGGCCACGGCCTCGTTGAGCCGTGGTGTCTGCTCTTGCCCGTTGTCCACCAATTTCGCCATGGCCCACATCAGGTTGGTGATATGCTGAGGAGTAAATTGGTCTTTCTGTCCGTTCACGTGGGGCAATAGCACGACCACGGCCTTTTTTAACTCTGGTGTCAGCTGCTGCCCGTTGTCCACCAGTTTCGCCATGGCCCACAGCAGGTTGGCGATTCCCTGAGGAATAAATTGTTTTTGCTGTGCGTTCACGTGGGGCAAAAGCGCGGCCACGGCCTGTTTGAGCTCTGGTGTCTGGTTCTGCCCGTTGTCCACCAGTTTTGCCATGGCCCACAGCAGGTTGCAGATTCCCAGGGCATCAATATCCCTGGCTTGAGGTGTTTGGTTGCACTTGAATATGATTGCATCCAGTAGCTTGGACAATAAGGCAGCTTGAGCGAGCTTAACACGCTTATCCACGGGTTTAAGAGGGGTAAAAACACCCGCTGAAGTAAATGAATGAAGTGTTGTCGTCAGGCTTCTCCAATGCCAACTCCGTGTTACTGTAAAATTTTGCAGAAAATGTATCAGCTGGGTTTGTTCAGCTCGATTTAACGGTTTTTTAGCAGCTGATGTGTATTTTTTAATTGAATTGGCATACTGACCGTGATACCTCCCATCATAGCAATGATTGAAACGATCCGAGTTACTCACCAGGCTATCCATTGTTTCCTGTTTGATCAGGGCATTAAAATCTTGAGCAGGGTTTACGGAACGGTGCAGTAGATATTGAGAAGAGCGTGGGCCAGAAGAATGGTAAAACTCATTGTGCCCAGTGGTAGAGCGGGGGAGATTATGCCACTGTCTGACTGTGGCATGCCTGTATCGTCCACGCCTTGAAGAAGCGGCATGGTCATCCGGTCGGTTGTAATCATTACCTGATCTTGCGTATCTACCACTGATACCAGCAGAGCTTCTATCCATAATTATATTTCATTAATTCATGAAAATATAAAAAGCAGACTGCTGTTCTGCTCAGAAGTTCATTTTGCTGAAATGTTTATATATAAGCAGTGCCGCATTTCTCATCTGCCGACCCGCTTTTAAGTGATACAGAGCCATGACCCTGTGGCGGTATGTCTACCCGGGTCTTTATTTGATCAATGCATAGTTTCATTGAGTCCTGGCTCCTGAGCAGGTTAACCGGGATTTCAATGACCTCAAATCCTGATTTTTGCAGCAGTGCGATTTTCAGCAGAGTCGAACCATTCCTGGTGTTGAAATCTCCATTCACGTAATGAGACGGTCCCTGAACTTCAATCACCATGTTGTGCTCTGGCAGTAGCAGGTCAACCGGGGGTAATGAGTTCAGACTCTTTTCTTCTTCAATCTGCAAAGAGGGAATGCATGATTGGAGTTGAGCGCGGAAGTCGGCCTGAGGTTTTGAAATGTTTGTCTGGTAATGGGGGACAACCGGACACGCCCTGCCGAGCCAGCTTGCTGCCATGGCAATAACGGATTGATCCTCTTCATTGTCTGGATATGTATTTTCCAGACGAGTAAACAGGTCATCCATGTGCTTCTCAAACACGTTATTTTTATTGGCATTAGAGTCTAGAAACAACCTGGCACACAACACCAAGACTCCCCAGAGAGACATCTTTATGTCTTTCTGAGAGAGCTGAGGGTTGTCATTGATTCTGTAGACAAGCGATTCAAACGTGGAGCTAACCACGCTCAGCTCAACGAGTTCACCCAGTTTCGCCATGGCCCACAGCAGGTTGGCGATCCCCCAGGCATTAAATTGGTCTTTTTGTACGTCCACCCGGGGCAACAGCGTGACTACGGCCTCGTTGAGTCCTGGTGTTCGCTCTTGTCCGTTGTCCACCAGTTTTGTCATAGCCCACAGCAGGTTAACGATATGCTGAGCAATAAATTGGTCTTTCTTTGCATTCACGTGGGGCAACAGCACGACTACCGTCTCGTTGAACTCTGGAGTCCGCTCCTGGCCGTTGTCCAGCAGTTTCGCCATGGACCATAGCAGGTTAGCAATACCCTGTGGTGTAAAGTTGGCTTTCTGTGCGCTTACGTGTGGCAACAACGCGGCCATGGCCTTGTTGAGCTCAGGTGTTCGCTCCTGCCCGTTGTCCACCAGTTTCGCCATGGCCCACAGCAGGTTGACAATACCCTGTGGTTTAAAGTTGGCTTTCTTTTCGTTCACACGTGGTAACAGCAGAGCCACGGCCTCGTTAAGCCCCGGTGTTCGCTCCATTCCGTTATCCACCAGTTTCGCCATGGCCCACAACAGGTTGGCGATTTCCTGTGGTTGAAAGTCAGCTTTCTGTGACTTCACGTTTAGCAACAGCGCGGCCACGGCCTCGTCGAACTCTGGAGTCCGATCCTGCCCACTGTCCATCAGTTTTGCAATGGCCCACAGCAGGTTGGCGATAGCCTGGGCATGAAACTGTTCTTTATGTGCGTTCACCTGGGGCAACAGCGCGGCCATGGTCTCGTTGAGCTCTGGTGTTCGCTCCTGCCCGTTGTCCACCAGTTTTGCCATGGCACACAGCAGGTTGGCAATACCCTGTGGTTTAAAGTTCGCTTTCTGTGCCTTCACCAGGGGCAACAGCGCGTACACGGCTTCGTTGAGTTCTGGTGTCTGTTTCTGCCCGTTGTCCACCAGTTTTGCCATGGCCCACAGCACGTTGGCGATTTCCTGTGGGTTAAAGTTCGCTTTCTGTGCGTTCACGTGGGGCAACAGCGCATCCACGGCCTCGTTGAGTCCCGGCGTCTGCTTTTGCCCGTTTTCCACCAGTTTTGCCATGGCCCACAGCAGGTTGGTGATACCCAGGGCATGAAATTGGCCTTTCTGTGCGTTCACGTGAGGCAACAGGGCGGCCACGGCCTCGTTGAGTTCTGGTGTCTGCTCGTGGCCGTTGTCCACCAGTTTCGCCATGGCCCACAGCAGGTTGGTGATACCCTGTGGTTCAAAGTTAGCTTTCTGAGCGCTCACTTGCGGCATCAGCGCGGCCACGGCCTCTTTGAGCCCCGGTATCCACTCTTGCCCATTGTCCACCAGTTTTGCCATAGCCCAGAGCAGATTGGTAATAGCCTGAGGAATGCATTGGTCTTCCTGTACGTTCACGCGAGGCAACAGGGCGGCCACGGCCTCTTTGAGCCCTGGTGTCTGCTCCTGCCCGTTCTCCACCAGCTTCGCCATGGCCCACAGCAGGTTGACGATATGCTGAGAAATAAATTGGTCTTTCTCTGTGTTTATGCAGGGCAACAACCCGACCACGGCCTCGTTGAGCCCCGGAGTCCGGTCCTGCCCGTTGTCCACCAGTTTTGCCATGGCCCACAGCAGGTTGCTGATTTCCCGTGATCTAAAGTTAGCTTTCTGTGTTTTCACATAGGGCAACAGGGTGGCCACGGCCTCGTTGAGCGCTGGTGTCTGCTCCTGCCCGTTGTCTACCAGTTTCGCCATGGCCCACAGGAGGCTGGTGATTTCCTGAGGTATAAAGTGAGCTTTCTGTGTTTTCACCCGGGGCAACAGCGCGGCCACAGTCTCTTTCAGCTTTGCTGTCTGCTTTTGCCTGTTGTCCACCAGTTTCGCCATGGCCCACAGCAGGTTGGTGATATTCTGGGCATTCAATTGGTCTTTCTGTGCGTTCACGTGGAGCAACAGCCCGGCCACGGCCTCGTTGAACTCTGGTGTCTGCTCCTGCCCGTTGTCCAACAGTTTCGCCATGGCCCACAGCAGGTTAGCGATTTCCCGTGGTTTAAAATCAGCTTGCTGTGCGTTCACGCGGGGCAACAGGGCAGCCATGGCCTCATTGAGTTCTGGTGTCTGCACCTGGCCGTTGTCCGTCAGTTTCGCCATGGCCCACAGCAGGTTGGCGATATGCTGAGGAATAAATTGGTCTTTCTGTGCATTCATGTGGGGCAACAGTGCGGCCACGGCTTCTTTGAACTCTGGTATCCGCTCCTGCCCGTTGTCCACCAGCTTCGCCATGGCCCACAGCAGGTTGGCGATTCCACGGGCATCAATTTCCCATGCTTTAGCTTTTCGGTTGCACTTGAATATTATTGCATCCAGTAGTGTCGACAATAGGGCTGCTTGTGTACGCTTAATACGCTGATCCATAGGTTTATGGGTGGTAAAAACACCTGCTGAAGTAAATGAGTGCAGTGTTGTCGTCAGGCTTAGCCAATTCCAGCTCCGCGTTGCGGTAAAATTTTGCAGCAAACGCATCAGCCGGCTTTGTTCCGCTCGATTTAATGGTCTTTTAGACGCTGACGTGTATTTTTTAATTGAACTGGCATATAGGCCGTGATCTCTCCCATCATAGCGATGACCGAAACGATACGATTTACCCACCAGGCCATCCATTATTTCCTGTTGGGTGAGCGCATTAAAATCCTGAGCATGATTCACTGAACGGCGCAGTAGATATTGAGAAGGGCATGGGGCAGAAGAATGGTGAAATTCATTACGCCCCGGTGCTGTGCGGGCAGGAGGATCCCACTGTCTGACTGTGGAATGCCTATATCGCCCACGCCTTGAAGAAGCGGCATGGTCATTCGGTTGGTTGTAAGCATTATCTGATCTTGCGCATTGACCACTGATCCCGGCAGAGCTTCTATTCATAATTATATTTCATTAATTCATGAAAATATAAAAAGAAGACTGCTGTGCGGTTCAGAAGTTCATTTTGCTGAGATGTTTATATAAGTAGCTGGCCATATGGAATCACATATTTCTGGCTACTTATAAACAGTGCTGTGTTTCTCATCTGTCCACCCGCTTTTAAGCGATACAGAGCCGTGACCCTGTGGCAGGATGTCTATCCTGGTCTTTATTTGATCAATACATAGTTTCATTGAATCCTCGTTCCAAAGCAGGTTAACCGGGATTTCAATGACCTCAAATCCTGCTTTTTGCAACAGTGCGATTTTAAGCAGAGTCGACCCATTCCTGGCTTTGAAATCACTGCCCACGTAATGAAAGGGTCCCTGAATCTCAATCACCATGTTGTGGTCTGGCAGTAGCAGGTCAACCGGAGGTAAAAAGTTCAGACTCTTTTCTTCTTCAATCTGCAAAGAGGGTATGCATAATTGGAGTTGCTCACGGAAGAAGGTTTGAGGTTGTGAAATGACGGTCTGGTAACGGGGGATGAACGGACAAGGTCTCCCAAGCCAACTTGCGGCCATGGCAATGATGGATTGATCTTCTTCATTGTCCGGGAAGGTAGCTTCCAGCCGGGTAAACAGGTCATCCATGTGCTTTTCAAACTCATTATTTTTATTGGCATTGGAGACTAAAGACAACCTGGCACAGCATACCATTACTCCCCAGAGAGACATCAATACCGCTTGCTGACAGATCTGAGGGCTGCCACTGATTCGGTAGACGAGCGATTTGAACATCGATGTCACCACGCTCAACTCAACGAGCTCACCCATTTTCGCCGTGGCCCACAGCAGGTTGGCGATATGCTGAGAAGTAAATTGGTCTTTCAGTGCGTTCACGTGGGGTAACAGCGCGGCCACAGCCTCATTGAACTCTGGCGTCTGCTCCTGTCCTTTGTCCACCAGTTTCGCCATGGCCCACAGCAGGTTGGCGATATGATGAGGAATAAATTGGTCTTTCAGTGCGTTCACGTGGGGTAACAGCACGGCCACGACCTCGTTGAGCTCTGGTGTCTGTTCCTGCCCGTTGTCCACCAGTTTCGCCATGGCCCACAGCAGGTTGGCGATACCCTGTGGTTCAAAGTCAGCTTTCTGTGCGCTCACGTGGGGCAACAGCGCAGCCACCGTTTCTTTGAGCCCCGGTATCCACTTCAGCCCGTTGTCCATCAGTTTCGCCATGGCCCACAGCAGGTTGACAGTATGCTTAGGAATAAATTGGTCTTTCAGTGCGTTCATGCAGGGCAGCAGCGCGGCTATGGCCTCAATGAACTCTGTTGTCGGCTCCTGCCCATTGTCCACCAATTTCGCCATGGCCCACAGCAGGTTGGTGATTTCCAGTGGTTTAAAGTTAGCTTTCTGCGCGTTCACGTGGGGCAACAGCGCAACCAGAGCCTCGTTGAACTCTGGTGTGCGGTCCTTCATGTTGTCCATCAGTTTCGCAATGGCCCACAGCAGGATGGCGATACCCTGTGGTTTAAAATTAGCCTTCTGTGCGTGCACCTGGTGCAACAGCCCGGCCATGACCGCGTTGGGCTGTGGTGTCCACTCCCCTTTGTCCATCAGTTTTGCGATGGCCCACAGCAGGTTGGCGATATGCTGAGGAATAAATTGCTCTTTCTGTGCGTTCACATGGGGTAACAACGCGGCCACAGCTTCTTTGAGCCCTGGTGTCTGCTCCTGGCCCTTGTCCGCCAATTTCGCCATGGCCCACAGCAGGTTGGCAATTTCTTGTGGTTTAAAGTTGGCTTTCTCAGTGTTCACGCGTGGTAACAGCGCGGTCACAGCCTCTTTGAGCTGTGGTGTCTGCCTCAGCCCGTTGTCCACCAGTTTCGCCATGGCCCACAGTTGGTTGGCAATATGCTGGGGAATAAATCGGCCTTTCTGTGCGTTCACGTGGGGCAACAGTGCGGCCACGGCCTTGTTGAGCTCGGGTGTCCACTCGTGCCCGTTGTCCACCAGTTTCGCCATGGCCCATAGCAGGTTGGCGATTTCCTGAAGTTTGAGGTTAGCCTTATGTACATTCACTTGAGACAGTAGCGCAGTCACAGCCGCGTTGAAATCGGGTGTCCACTCCTGCCCGTTGTCTACCAGTTTCGCCATGGCCCACAACAGGTTGGCGATCCCCTGGGCATTAAATTGGTCTTTCTGTGCGTTCACATGGGGCAACAGCGCGGCCACGTCCTTGTTGAGCCCTGGTGTCTGGCCGTTGTCCACCAGTTTCGCCACAGCCCACAGCAGGTTGGCGATACCCTGTGGTTTAAAATTTGCCTTATGTTCTTTCACTTTGGGCAATAGTGCGGCCACGGCCTCTTTGAACTCAGGTGTCCGCTCCTGCACGTTGTCCAGCAGTTTCGCCATGGCCCACAGCAGGTTGGCAATATGCTGAGGAATAAATTGGTCTTTCTGTGCGTTCACGTGGGGCAATAGCGCGACCACGGCCTCGTTGAGCCCTGGTGTTCGTTCCTGCCCGTTGTCCACCAGTTTCGCCGTGGTCCACAGCAGGTTGGCGATACCCCGGGCATCAATATCCCATGCTGCAGGTTTTTGGTTGCACTTGAATATTAGTGCATCAAGCAGAGTGGACAATAAGGCAGCTTGAGTAAGCTTAACACGCTCATCCATGGGCTTATGCGGGGTAAAAACACCCGCTGAAGTGAATGAATGAAGTGTTGTGCTCAGGCTTCGCCAACTCCAGCTCCGTGTTGCGGTAAAATTTTGCAGTACACGTATCAGCTGGCGTTGTTCCGCTCGATTTAACGGTCTTTTAGCAGCTGACGTGTATTTTTTAATTGAACTGGCATATTGCCCGTGATTTCTCCCATCATAGCGATCACCGAAGTGATCCGATTTACTCAGCAGGCCATCTATTATTTCCTGTTTGGTGAGGGTATTGAAATCTTGAGCAGGGTTTACTGAACGGTACTGTAAATGTTGAGAAGAGCGTGTGAAAGAAGAATGGTAAAATTCATTACGCCCCGGGGCAGTGCGGGGGGGACTATCCCATTGTCTGACGGTGGCATTTCTATATCGCCCACACCTTGAAGAAGCGGTATGGTCATCCGGTTGGTTGTAACCATTATCTGATCTTGCGTATTGACCACTGATACCAGCAGAGCTTCTATCCATAACTATATTTCATTAATTCATGAAAATATAAAAAGCAGACTGCGGTTCTGTTCAGAAGTTCATTTTGCTGGAATGTGAAAACGGTTCCCGGGGTCGAAAGGAGGGGATTACTGGCTGTTTTTTCTCTTCCTCTTGGCTGGTTTGCCGGTTTGTTCTTCTGAATGTTCTTCGGCGGTCAAGTAACCTTGATCTGAGGGTTGCCTGCCTTTATCTGCAGTAACGTATGCCGCATCTGCCCACCTTCTTTTAAGTGATACAGAGCCATGCCCCTGTGGCTGGATGCCTAACCTGGTCGTTATTTGATCAATACATCGTTTCACTGAACCTTGGTTCCAAAGCATGTTAGCCGGGATTTCAACGACCTCAAATCCTGCTTTTTGCAACAGTGCGATTTTAAGCAGAGTCGAACCATTCCTGGTTTTGAAATCACCACCCACATAATGAGAGGGACCCTGAACTTCAATCACCATGTTGTAATCTGGCAGTAGCAGGTCAACCGGAGGCAATGAGTTCAGACTCTTTTCTTCTTTAATCTGTAAAGAGGGAATGCATGATTGGAGTTGATTGCGGAAGTTGGCTTGAGGTTTTGAAATAGTTGTCCGGTAATGGGGGACGACAGGACAGGTTCTACCAAGCCAACTTGCGGCCATGGCAATAACGGATTGATCCTCTAAGTTATCTGGAGATGTATTTTCCACGCGAGTAAACAGGTCATCCATTTGCTTTTCAAACCAGTTATTGCTTCGGGAGTCCATAGACAATCTGGCACAGCAAACCATCACTCCCCAGAGAGATATCAATAGGTCTTGCTGTGAGAGCTGAGGATTTTCACTGATTCGGTAAACAAGCGATTCAAACATAGAGGTAACCACGTTCAGCTCAACGAACTCACCCAGTTTCGCCGTGGCCCACAGCAGATTGGTGATTTCCTGTGGTTTAAAGCTGGCTTTCTGTGCGTTCACGTGGCGCAACAGTGCGGCCACGGCCTCGTCGAGCTCTGATGTCCACTCCCCGATGTCCAGCAGTTTCGCCATGGCCCATAGCAGGTTGGCGATTTCTTGTGGTTTAAAGTTAGCTTTCTTTTTGTTGACGTGTGGCGACAGCGCGGCCACGGCCTTGTTAAACTGTGGTGTTCGCTCCTGCCCGTTGTCCAGCAGTTTCGCCATGGCCCACAGCAGGTTGGCAATATGCTGGGCATTAAACAGGTTTTTCTGTACGTTCACGTGTTGTAGCAGCGCGGCCACGGCCTCGTTGAGTTCTGGTGTTCGCTCCAGCCCGTTGTCCACCAGTTTCGCCATGGCCCACAGCAGGTTAGTGATTCCCAGGGCTTTAAATTGGTCTTTCTTTGCGTTCACGTGAGGCAACAGCGCAGCCACGGCCTCGTTAAGCCCTGTTGTCCGCTCCTGCCCGCTATCCACCAGTTTCGCCATGGCCCACAGCAGGTTGGCGATTCCCTGTGGTGTAAAGTTATCTTTCTTTGCGTTCACGTGTGGCAACAGCGCGGCCACGGCCTCTTTAAGCTCTGGTGTCCACTCCTGCCCGTTGTCCAGCAGTTTCACCATGGCCCACAGCAGGTTGGCGATTTCTTGAGGATTAAAGTTAGCTTTCGCTGTGTTGACGAGTGGCAACAGCACGGCCACGGCCTCTTTGAGCAGCGGTGTCCGCTCCAGCCCGTTGTCCACCAGTTTCGCCGTGGCCCATAGCAGGTTGGTGATTTCCTGTTGTTTAAAGTTAGTTTTCTGTGCGTTCACTAAGGGCCACAACGTGGCGACGGCCTCTTTGAGCTGTGGTGTCCGCTCCTGCCCCTTATCAACCAGTTTTGCCATGGCCCACAGCAGGTTGGTGATTCCCCGGGCATTAAATTGGTCTTTATGTGTGTTTACGTGGGGCAACAGCACGACCACGGCCTTGTTGAGCCCTGGTGTCTGCTCTTGCCCGTTGTCCACCAGTTTCGCCATGGCCCACAGCAGGCTGGCGATATGCAGATGAATAAATTGGTCTTTCTGTGCGTTCACGAGGGGCAGCAGCGCGGCCACGGTCTCTTTGAGATCTGGTGTCTGCTCTTGCCCGTTGTCCACCAGTTTCGCCATGGACCACAACAGATTGGCGATACCCTGTGGTTTAAATTTGTCTTTCTGTGCGCTTACGTGGGGCAACAGCGCAGCCACTGCCTCGTTGAGCTCTGATGTTCGCTTTTGCCTGTTGTCCACCAGTTTCGCCATGGCCCACAGCAGGCTGGCGATACCCTGTGGTGTAAAGTTTGCTTTCTGAGCGCTCACGTGGGGAAACAGTGCGGCCTCGGCTTCTTTGAGCAGCGGTGTCCGCATCTGTCCGTTGTCCACCAGTTTCGCCATGGCCCACAGCAGGTTGACGATTTCCTGTGGTTTAAAGTTAGCTTTCTGTGCGCTCACGTGGGACAACAGCGCGGCCACGGCCTCGTTAAGTTCTGGTGTCTGTTCCTGCCCGTTGTCCACCAGTTTTGCCATGGCCCACAGCAGGTTGGCGATATGCTGAGGAATAAATTGGTTTTTTTTTGCGTTCACGAGGGGCAACAGTGCGGCCAAAGCCTCTTTGAGCCCGGGTATCA
>NZ_JAGHQV010000068.1:0-16316 GCF_017744175.1 Thalassotalea sp. G20_0
TCAACTTTGCGGTAAATCTGATAGCAGGGCTGATTGCTTATACCCGTCAACCCAAGAAGCCCCATATTGATATAACAGTGCTGACTGAAGGGGTTCCTATGGCTTTATGAGCGTCGAACTCACGTTACTATAATAACTCGATAAAAATTAATAAAAATTCATGCAAAGAGAATTATAGAATCAAATGTCATCTGTCAAAGCTAATAGGGAAAGGGGGGGTTAAAAGGTGGAGTATATATTAGCTATTCTCTCTGCCTTTACACTCCAAGTTAAATTATTCAAGGCATGAATACCGCTTTTTCTAGACATGTTCCTTAATATGGCACGATTATTTTCTAGCTTAGATAATGACTCTGATATGCCTTTTATGACATCATTGTAAGTATTACCACTTAAGATAAATGAGCATGAATCATCCAGTTCATGAGATGCACCATTTCTATCAATAGTTATTATAGGTAATGAATATGAAAGAGCTTCGGCAATAACCATGCCAGCACCCTCGTAGGAAGGAAAGCAAAAAACACTTGCCCTATTATAAAAAGCATCCACTTCTTTCCGCTCCACCCAATCAACAACATTTATTACCAAATTACTATCTAATTTATTAACGAATCTTCTTATGGTAAGCGCTTCTTCCTTCCCAACACCAACAAGGTTTAACTCTAGGAACTGGTTACAAACGTTTGCACCAAATGCTTTTATAAAACCTTCAATAACGGACATGTAGTTTTTGATTTTTAAACCTCTACCAACAAATAAAATGGAAAATATACCATCAAAACTCTTATGAACTTTACTTACGGGCATATTAGTAGCAATTTGGTTAAAAAGAATGCATTTTTTGCGACTTAGATTAAGCCTGTCTATAACTTTATCGTGACCGACAAGTATACGATCAGCTTTAAGCTTACAAATAAAAAGAAAAGGGTCTAAAACCCAGAAAACCTGTTTGAAAATAAATTTAATTTTTTCTTGTATTTTGTATTTAAGTCCTAGCTTCTCGATATAATATTTTGGCAAGGGTTCATTGTGGTTAATAGGGCCCCAAATAAATGGTTTGCCAAGCAACCACAAAAATGATGGAGCCCAATCACAATGAAAATTAAGAGCATGGCAAAGATCAAATTGATGTTTTATTGGTCTTAGCATAAGTGCGATATAGGCTTGCCACAAGTAATAATACAGGAATGAACCACGCGCACCTCTTTTCCAAAAACGAGCCCAATAGGGGAGATCCATACCTATAAAATTAATATTATCGCATGATATTTTATTTTCATTTATATACTTAAAAATATTAGTGAGATTATTCTTCCTTGTAACTAAAGTTATTTTGTAATCTTTAGATAAGTGCAATGGGTAGTTCCAACCTGTCGCTGACTCAGAGCCTCTGTATGGATCAACATCATACGCTGTAATCAATATACGCTTCATAAATGTTAATTTTAATTAATCACTTTGAGATTATTTGATAAGGAGTTAGCAGTTGTTTATTCATAGAAATAATATTGTCTATGAATGAATCAACTTTTCATATTCCGAGAATAATTTTGGAATGACAACATCCCAGTTGAAAATATTGTTAGCTAAGCTAATAGCACTTTCTGACATAGATTTATGTTTTTCAGGTGATTGTACAAACAATCTAATACCATTCGAAATACTTTGACAATCAGGTTCTACCATGATAAACGCACCACTGTTATAATAATAACTAACATCAGATGTACGAGTAATAATCGAAGGTAGACCCAAACTAAATGCTTCCATAACTGCAATACTTACAACATCTGAAAAGGCAGGGTGTATATAACAGTCAAGGCTAAGTAAAGCCTCCAATTTTTCAGTACCATAAAGTGCCCCACGGTACTCCACTAAACTGTCTAAATCATGCTCATTCAAGATTGAATCAAGTTCTTTTTTATAATTTATTTCTGCTGGACCAATTAAAATAACCTGTATCTTATTTTTTATATTGTCTGGTAATTCTACTAAAGACATTAATAAAGATTTTACATTTTTTTCTTTAGCCAACCTACCTAAAAAGCCAATTTTGAATTTGTCATGGGCATTTTCTAGATTACAATATTTATGGGCAGATTCAACACCATTTTCAACAACAAATATATTGTTGTTCCCAATGTATTTTCTTAGGCAGGAAGATTCTTCATTAGTTAAAGCATGTACTCCGGCAGCAGAATCATACAACTTCTTTTGAAATATGGAATGATATAACCACTTTAAAAAGTAATTACTTTGTTTCAGCCTATCATCAGTTAACCCAGAATGCGCTGTAATAATATATGGGATGGCATTAATTTTTGCGTAAAATCCGACGATTAGGTTGTAGTTGTTCCACACACTATGGAGATGAATAAGATCAACAGAGTGACTTAATTCACGAATCTTTCTAAATGCTCCAGAAAAAAAAAGTCGGTATGAGTGAACGTTAAAACCATCTCTTTCGATAAGTTCATAATCTTTTTTTTGAGATGAACTTAATCCAATAACTGTTACGTGATGCCCGTGCTTAATACCGTACTTTGCATGCCCTGCAATTACTTTATTTACTCCATTCGAGGTGTTAGGGTCAGCTCTACCCAGAATAAAATGTAAAACTTTCAAAATCAGGCCCCTTTAAAATCACCCATTTTTAATTTAAGCAAGAAACAAAAAAAACCATACCGAGAATAAAATTTCAAATCATCAATAAAAAACTGAATAGAGTCAGACCAATTACCTATCGAAATAGTCTCTAAATCATAAATATACAGAGTTCTTCCTTTCATTACGATATTATGTAGTTTAAAGTCTTTAATAACGACTGTTGATATATCGTCATCGGCTAATTTTTGTAAAATATTTGGTAGATATTTTAAGACAAAGAACCAATTGTATTTAATTCCTTCTATGTATTCAGTAACCAATTCCACCTTATTATTGGTTAAGGTTATTAATTTGACGTTTTCAATTTTTAAATAGTCGGCTCTCTGAACTTCTTTTTTTAGAACTTCATGCATTTCCTTAAAGTTGCATAAAAAACTATCTGCCTCTTTATGACTACTAAATATTAATATTTTCTTTATTTCCTCAGTGTTCTTATAAATATAAGTTGCTTTCTGGTAATCCTCCTCCTTCCCAAGGACAATAAAGTCAAAGGAATAGTCTGCCGCCATTAATTCTTTATCAACATGATTTTTTAATTGACAACCATTCAGGTTCGGTGCTAACAGATAGCTAACTACTAGTTTAAAAAGAGAAATCAAGTTAAGGGGTTTTATTATGAATATAGTATCAAGCAAATTAAGCGCCGTTATAAACTTAGGCCTTCCATGATATTTAAGGACTTTATATTTTCTCATAATGCTTTTCCATTAAAGAAAAAATATTTTCAAATACATATTCAATAGCGTTATCGATAGTACCATCATTCTGATAGAAAAAAGCATTTATATCCTCTGATGTTTCTTTATATTTTGAATACAGCTCAAGTGCTTTCTCAAGGCTAAGTTCACCTTTTCGTTCTACCATTAATTTTGGATCTGCAACAAATATAATGGGCAGTTCAGGCCTTGTTATTAATGTAAATATCTTACTCACAAACCTTTTATCCAGAGATAGCCTGGATCTTGTCGGGTCGCTAATAATATCTATAAAATACCGATCGAATATTAACACTTTGTTTAGCTTTTTTATTTTACTCACATAAACAACATAACCAAGGTAGAAGCTAATCAAATAATAACAGAGTCTAATTAAGGATTGAGGCTTGGAAACAAGTGGTTGAGAGTACGGTTCAGTATAACTTTGACTTTTAACCTGGCTTGTTTTAGGGATTAGTTTGAGTTGATGTATATTTTTGAAGCCTGGTGGCAAATAATGATCCAGTGATTCTGTTAGTTTAATCTCTTTAAAGAAATCAAATATGTAATTAGCAACCGTTGACTTACCTGATCCATCAGGGCCTGAGAAAGATATTTGGTATCCCATTTTACTTCTTCGTTGATGTTCATCAAGCTTAAATTTCAAAAATGAGTAATAATAGTTGCTTTGCTTCTTTATCTGACTAACAGCTTTTCTTCTATTAGCAGTAGGTGCAAATTCATCCTCTGTCAGCTTTAATAAAGAAAAGTCTATTAAGAAAAATTCTTCATTAAGTAGTTTATTTGATTTTATAGCGTCTTTGTATTGTTGGATATTGTTTTCAGTATATTTCTTTTTGTATAGAATATCATTTAAAAATGACAATGAAATCATATGATCATTATTTAATATGGGTATATAGCCTTTGAAACTAATGTACTTTAGGAGCTTGCTAGTATCAACTAAATCTATACCTCGCCAACTGAAACCTGAGAAAAAATCAATTTTAAGATATCGGATACATCCTTTAAAATATTTTACAAGAATTAATCCATAAATATAAGAAAGAGAGTTTCGCCAAATTATTTTATAGTTATTTATTTTTGCTACTTTTTCAACTATTTCCACAGCATGGCGTAGCTGGTCATTTCTGATAATGAAGTCAATATCATTTGACTCAATTTTTTCAGGTAACCCCTCAGGTTTTCTCAATAATGCATAACTTATAGACTGTCCATTGAGTTCTTTAGCAATAACTTGTAGGATCTCTGCATCATTAATATATATAACTGTTTTCATTGGTTTATAAAGTTAAATTGATGATAGTAGTTTTGAATTTGCCGGTGTATTGGCCGCTAATATGACTGTGGTAATTTGGTGAAGTATTTCCTACTAGAAACAAGTAATAACCAATAAAAAATAGCTACAGTATTCCCGAAATAAAAAAGCCATGATTCAAAATTTGTATGAAAAAATCCTGCAATTAAAACTGAAACTAAAATCGCATGCTCAACATAATTTATACTATTGGTTCTTCTCAATGCCTTTATATTTATATAAATAACCCTAAAGTATAAAAACAAAATAAAGCAGCCTAAAAACAAGCCAGACTCCTCTATAGTAGCCAGTACGCTGTTACCCTTCTCTGTATCACCATGTCCTAAATCTTGTATTTGGTTCGAGACTTTTGCTGGGTTTATGCCATAACCCCATCCTAGTATTGGTTTAAGAGAGACTGAATCAATTCTTGTTTTCCAGATTTCGTATCTTGTACTTGTGATATCTCTATCACCTGTAATGCTTTCATATTTGTAAAAGTAGTCTAGGGTTGTGTTTCTATATTCTGGTGATGTTAGTAAAATAATTAGAAAAACCATAGAAAGAGCAATTATATTAGCAATATATTTTTTTTTGCTTTCTGTATAGAACCAATAAAAAGATAATAGAAAAATTATGCTTGTAAGAATTGCTGATCGAGATTTACTTATTATTAGCAGGTAGAATAAAGCAATCAATAAAGATACAATAACTCCTTTATGCTTATATGCTTGATTCGAACTCTTAATTCTATAAAACAAAAGATAGAGCGACGGGATACAAACTACTGAAATTATGAAGCCTAAGAAATTTGAATTATAATAAATACCTCTAAAGTTTCCAGCTATATTCAATGATTGATCATATTTAACAAGAACATAATAGCAAGTTAGTATTGTAAACATTGAAATCAAAACACCGAGTTTTTCGAACTGGATTATTGGATCTGAAACTATTGAGACATAAGTTAAGAGATAAAAAAGCACCAGCATAGCTGAAATCGTACGTGTTGTGGTTATGACCACATCATAAGAAAAGATTGCAGACAACAAAAATATGAATACTATAGATATAATTGATTTATATATTTCATCTATTCTTATTTGTACTCCATTATTTATAATGTATACAACATTTACAATAAATCCAATAAATACAAACGGGTATTTTAATGCTGATATAATGCTTAGATTAATAAATATTGGATCAATTGATGGAAGAAAAAAAGATACTAATATTATTAGAAAACATAAATTTATATACTTCATAAAATAACTAATTCGCCTTTCTCTTTACCTGAAGCTTTGTAATATTTTCAAGTTGAATCACTGTATTATGTGGATATAAATTCTGATTCAAAAACATTGTTTGCATTGAAAACGAGCTTGCAGCTAAGAATGCACACTGAAACTGAATGAATACTTAACTTGAGTATTGTGATTCTCAGAAAAACTTCTTGGGAAGACCACCTTATCATATTAAACTCTTGATAATCTTAAGCCTGCCGCAAAATTAATAAATGTATTTTGATTTTCGGAAATAATAACCTGCTAGTATAACAAGCATCATTAACTGTGTTGTAATGCTTCCTAAAATTACTCCAAGCGCATTGTAATTTTCGACAATAGTTTTTGCGGCTAGTAATGAGAATGCTGTTGATACTAGATATCCTATAAATATAATTTTGTTTTTTTCAATGGCTCTTAAACCTGTTCTTATTGGTAAGCTTAGATATATCAAAATATATAAAAGGCCAAGATAGTTCAATAAGTAGCCATATTTAGCAAACTCTAAACCATAAATTAATGTTAATAATTGTTCTGAAAACATAGCTATTAAAAACACAATAATTGTTGTACCTATAGCTCCTGATACGGTTAGCCTTATCAAATATCTATTTAGTTCTTTTTTTCCTTTAAGTAAGGCCCTTGTTGCTTGAGCTGGTACAAAGTTTTCCATTGCCTGAAAAAAAATATGAGTAATTCCAATGATGTTTTGTGCTGACTTAATCGCACCAACTGTTAGAGGCCCTAATACAATTCCGGCAATAATAAAGAAATAATTACCAGTCGTCCACTGAAGCAAAGCTGAGGCTAACAACCACTTGGAGTAATGAAAATTTTCCTTAATGATAATCCAGTTATAATGAAACTTGAATTTTAACTTTCTAAAACTGCATAAAGTAACCAAGATTGATAATGTGTTCGTTGACGCAATTGTATACAAAGAATTATCAATAGTTAAATTGTTATCATGGTAAAGTATTGCAAAAATTACAATCCTACCAATATAGGTTATTGAATCATTAATAAATGCAATATTTCGCTTACCCGTGGAAAAGCACATTCTCCTCATATATTCTTGAAGCTGACTTGAGATTAAAACAACAAAGAGTGGCTTAAAAAGATGCTCTACTTTGTCAAGAAAAGCGTAATCAATATTTAAACGTAAAGCTATCAAGATAATTAGAGAGTAAATCATAATCCAGGCAATCTGAATCTGAAACATAGACCCATAAAATTCCGTTGATTTATGACCCTCATACTTTGGAGCTAGACTCATCATTGGTTGTATGATGGAAGACAACTGTAGGCTGCTAAAAAAAAGTATAACTAGCCAGCACAGTGTGAATACTCCATAAAGCTCTACCCCTAAAAATCTTGCTAAAATTATGCCGCTAAGAAAATTACACCCGCTTACTAATATTTGGTCTGAAATAGCCCAGTTAATTTGAGGGTTTTTTAAAACTGTATTCTTTAATGTTTCAAACATTAGCAGTATTATTTCATTGTTCAATTTTTAAAAGGAAAACCGTAAAACCGGGGTCCGTAGTAGTAGTAAAACCGGGGTCATAAAACCGGGGTCAAAGCCGGGGTCATATATGGTCCGCCCCGCTTTGCAAGGATAAGTTTTCCATCATGACTAAAGAGTAATGCTTCCATATATCCGGCCTTTGGGGTGAGGTCTCAATGCCTCTGGCCCTGATGGAATCCGCTCACTCCCACCTCATCAGGTCTTCGGCCTCTACGGGCCCTGACCCCGGTCAGGTTCAAGGGAGTGCAGGTCTTACCTTTTATGCCATCATTTGAACTTTATCCACGCAACTCGTTTCGTTGCAGGCTTCTTACACTGATTAACCGCTTTTTCTTTTCTTGTCTAACGACAAGTGTTTAATATTGAAATGCCTATGTTCATGCTGCTGCCTTGTATGGCTCTTTCTTGGTTAACACAGCCCAGGCAATGCGAGCATTCTTATTGGCAACTGCCACCGCTGATATATTCTTGCCCCTGCGCTGGTCAAGCTCTTTAATCCAGTTATTACGTCGATCGTCGTGTTTATCGGCTACCCTGACAACGGTTCTGCCACCGTGTATCAACAGGGTTCGCAGGTAAGTATCGCCCCGTTTACTGATCCCCAGCAACGTGGGCACACCACCGGTCGATTGTTGCTTTGGCACTAAGCCCAGCCAAGCAGCCATTTCCCTGCCATTTTTAAATGCTGATATATCACCAATCGCAGCAAACAGCGCCGTAGCACTGAGCAAACCAATGCCGGGTATGGTTAGCAATAGTTTGCAAGCTTCATTATTGGCTGCAATGGTTTCGAGCTTTTGTTCAAGCTTTTCTACTCGCTCGTCCAGGTGTTTCATTTCTTCGTACAGTCCACTGAGCAGTTCACGGAACAACACTGTTAAACCGTTTTCAGCATCTTCCAGCACCAGGGGGATCTGTTTACGGATGAAGGCTATGCCCTTGGGAATAATGACCCCGTATTCCATTAACAAACCTCTGATCTGGTTACCCAGTGCAGTCCTTCTGGCCACGGCCTGGCTGCGTATTCTGTGCAGGCTCTGAATATCCTGCTGCTCAATCGTTTTGGTTGGTACAAAGCGCATGCTGGGCCGTTGCATTGCTTCACAGATAGCCTCAGCATCATTCTTGTTCGACTTTACGTATGGTTTTACGAACTGGGGAGCCATGATGCGAACGTCATAACCCAGTTCAGTAAATTTACGACACCAGTAGTGTGAACCTCCACAAGCTTCCATGCCAATAGCGCATTGAGGCAGATTAGCAATAAAGGGCAAGAGTGCTTTGCGATTAAGTTTCTTTTTGATAACCACATGACCTGTGGCATCAACACCATGTAGCTGGAAACTCTTTTTGCTCAGATCAATTCCGAGAAAAGCAACCTGGCCTTTTGATTAGGTTCCTGATTTGTTAATCTTGCCCACGGATGGTTCGCTCCGTTTCTTATTTTGAATGATGTCCTACCAAACTCATTCTATTTTGGCTCATTTGAAGCCGTTTTGGGAGCGGGGCGGACCATTCCATTAGGTCTTGATTCTTGACGACAAGAAAAAACAAAACCGAGTTGTTTTATTATGTAAAACAAAAAATCAGAGGCAAGTATTTCATTTACCATTGTTAATTGACTGGTTCACTCAGTCATGGCCATTTTGAATGACTACATACCGTTCTCTGATGGTTTCTTTGAAGGATTCTGGCATCTGGTCCCAGGTAAACAAGTCTACCCGGAATGGCAGGTTACTCTCTTCAAAGGCTTCCCGAAGCTCGGAAATAGCTAATAACTGTTCTGTACAAGCAAAAGCAACAAGGTCAAGGTCAGATGCAGGTTGAACGTTACCATTCACTCTTGAACCATATGCCCAAACGGAGGTGTTTGGTAAATAACGTTTCAATAGCTGTTGGGTTATCGCTAGCTCGCTGGCAGTCAGTTGCAGTGTTTCTAAAGCGGCTTTCATGACCAGGTTTCACCGCTTATGGTTTGATAGAGGTTTACCGCATCCTTGATAAAGGCATCCATTATCTTCAGTGCGGCTTTTGCCTTTTCCCCATCATAGTCGTGAGAGGTTCCAATGCGTGTGTCTGCGTATATCAGCCACTGGGCAATATCAGATGTTAGCAAGTTGTTTTCATTGGCTATCCGAAACAGTGGCTTTGGGCTGTTAGGCACATCAGGCAGTCCAAGGCCTTCTTTCAGGTAGCGCTTCAGGACTTTCCATAAGCAGTCATAGCAGGTTTCATAGCGCTGGATAACCGATTCAGAAACCGCTTCCTGAATCCATGTTGGTAAGGAGGTATCCAGAGTGTGCCAATGGCCAAATTGTGATTCCAGTAGAGTTAGGGACTGTTTGAATTTCCCAAAGTCGATCATTTGTTCTCCCGTGTGCTCTTGGCTATGACTTCCATTGTCTATTACAAGTGATCTTTGAGCAGAATGCCAGAAAACCGGGAAAATCAGGGTCAGGTTTTGATTCTTGACAACACAAAAACCGGGAAAAAACCGCGGCAGGCCTTGATGATTGCTCAACAAATGCCCTCCGATCAGGAAAACCCATTGAACACACCCTGACTTTCAGAATAAACAAAACCCTACCATCATAAAGCAGCAAGCAAACCACCTTCAAAAGCTTCTGCCTGAGAACAAATTGTTTTGACCACAGGCCAGTTTGCCGTTATCTGCTGTGCGAACTTCTGATATTCACGCCTGTTTTTCCTTATCCTCTGCCCTTTAGGCAGTTGAGCTAATCACTCTTCAACGGTCGGGTCGCACTCAGTATTTTGCACAAGCCGATGGTCCTCGCAGGATAGTAGCAGCCAGCCAGGCACCTGTAGACTGTGCTGGCAGGCATAGGAATTGTCTCGAAATAATTTGCATATTTCAGAGTTTCAAAACTACGTTCATCCAAGCCTGTCGAAAGGCGTGAACTCCGGCCTTATGTATTGTGCCAATCACCCTTCGACAAGCTTCAGGATGAACGGAGACCGGGTTCAAAATGCCGAAATTATTTCGGGACAATTCCATAGTACAGAGCGGGGGCCAATGGTGGCTCCTCCTAACCAGCTTTTCAGTACTTCGGTTAATGCATTTACCGAATCATCAACCGGAGGGCATGGCCGCTTACAGGGGAGGGCAGCCCAACCCTGTTCTTCAGCGAGAAAGCCGGGGTCTTTTATTGTGCATTTCTGATGGTCTACCTTTCCAGTTCCATCAATAAAAATGAGATAACCGGAAATGATCAGACCACTAAGAATTGAGTATTCAGGTGCGCTTTAACATGTGTCTTCCCGAGGCAATGAGCACAGGGCTATTTACCGTGGAGACACCGACTTTAATTTGTTTCTCGATACCCTGGCTGGCCACCGATGCCACGCTGCGCTTTTTTGCTAGGAGGCTGTCCGAGAATAGACTGCCCTACTGCGGTGGCAGCAAATTGGTCTAAAAATTCCGTTTTGTTCGGCAAATAGCCCCGCTATTCACCTCACAAAACGGAATTTTTATCCTCAATTTTCTGCCATCCTCGCTACGGGCGCTATTCTCGGACAGCCTCCTAGCGACCGTGAGGAAGCTATTCTCTGTTTTGCCCGGTTTGTTGCTGAGGGCGTCGGCGTTAATATCTGGGTGATGATAATTTCATTAATGAACAGCTGGCCTTTAAGCCCAAAGGGGAGGTGATTCTTTCTGAAGTGCCCCATAAACAGAAGCGACAGTCACCACCATCTTTAGGTTCTTTCTTTGAAGCTGCCAGTCTGCGAGATGAAGCGATTGTCGCTGCTTTTAAGTCCGGCGGTTATACCCTGGGCGACATTGCCAACTACATTGGCCTGCACTATACAACCGTAGGCCGGATCGTTCGAAAGTGTGTCAGTAAGCAGGTCAATTAAAAACCGGGGTGAGATCTTTCATTGTGCATAACGAAACCCCGCCCCCTGATTATGCGATACATTGTTCGTTACCAGAATATCACTAATGCTGAGAGCTGATTTTCAAACTTACTCCCAGAGCCTGAAGAATTTTGAACACGGTTTCAAACCTTGGTTTCGCACCTGGTGCCAGGGCTTTGTATAGACTTTCCCGACCAAGGCCAGAGTCATTGGCGATCTTCTGCATTCCGGTTGCCTTGGCGATATCACCAATAGCCGATAAGAGCAAAGCCTGATCACCGGTTTCTATGACAGCATTCAGGTACTCTGCAATAGTTTCACTGTCGTCAAGATATTCTGATGCATCAAAGGTCTTTAGCTTCCTGCTCATGTCATGCCTCCAGATTTTTTAAAATTGCTTTCGCTTTTTCAATGTCCCTGGACTGGCTGGACTTGTCACCACCATTGAGTAATACGATGATGATGTCTTCTTGCCTGGCAAAGTAAATTCTATAGCTTGCCCCCTTGTCCTATAGCGCACCCGAAGCTCTGACACTTTGCCTCCAACTGATTTCCAGTCCCCGATGTGCCCCTGCTCCAGCAATTTCAGAGAAGCCAGAATTCGAGTTTTGCCCAGCTTATCTTTGAGTTTGTTCAGCCACTTCTCGAAGTGGTCAGTCGTCTTGAGCAAGTACATAAAGGAAGTGTGTATCCATTTGGATACAGATTCAAGCTCAAAGGCAAGAGAATAAAAACAAAACCGGGTCTTTCAGCTGGACATAAAAAATCAGGAAGCAACTCGCTCACCATGCACCTTCTGCAACAGATGGCTAAGTTTGAACCCATGCTGAATCCCCTGAAAATAAAAGACAAACAGCAAAATAAACAGCCCAAACTGCAACCAGGCGGGTGCCTGCAGCTCATTCAGCAGAATGCCCATGCCATTAATCAACGCCGCAATACAAAGCATAATCACCAGCGTCTGCCTTGGGCTGAACCCCGCAAGCATAAATATATGGTGAGCATGGGTCCGGTCTGGCTTAAAGGGGTTCTTTCCTTTTTTCATACGGCGCAATACGGTGGAGACCATATCGATCAGTGGCAGGCCAAGAAAATACAGCCCGGTCACCGCTTCGAATCGGGGCCCACGGGTAGCGGTGGCCTGGGTGCAGTAACAGATCATCATAATCAGGGTAAATCCGATCATCATACTGCCAGCGTCGCCCATAAAGACCTTGTGCAAGCGGCTGGAGAGCTGCAGGTTAAACACCTGAAAGGCCAGAATAGCGGCGATAAAAACAATGATGGGTGCCTTCAGCCGGGTGGTAAAGTCCAGGGTGATCAAAATTGAGGCCACGGCAATAATGGCAATGCCGGAGCTGAGGCCATCTATGCCATCGATCATATTCATGCAGTTGACAATGCCAAAGGCGGCAATCAGGGTGAACGGCACAGCAAGCCAGATTGGCATCACCACATCTCCCAAACCGAACATATTGCCCAGGTTAGTGAAGATGGTCCCGGCGAAATACATCATAATCCCGGCGGCAATAAACGTAGCCAGAATACGCAGCCGGACACTGATGTTAAACCGGTCATCAAATACCCCCACCAGGGTGAGCATGCCGGCAGAAATATAATAAGCGATCAGTGCGGTGCTGTTGGCAACAAAGAGCATCCCGAGTATTAATAGCGTGAGGTAAATGACCAGGCCGCCAATCAGGGGGACCGCGCTTTCATGGTGTTTTCGCTCATCGGGTTTGTCCACCAGGCCTATTTTCCTGGAGACCGGTTTCAGCAATTTTATCAGGCCAAAGGATAGCGCAAAGGCCGCGAGCGCTTTGAATATCGTTAGTTCCATTTATGGTTATCTGCTGATGGTGTTGGTCGGAAGTGGCTTGCTCCGGTTGCTGTGGTCAAAAACAACCTGAAATTACAGCAGTCTGCGGTGTTGCAGGGTCTCCCCCACGCTACCGCCCATCGAATTTCAAAAGGGCATATACCGAAACAGCCAAGTTTAGATTGTGGTTGTCAGCGTTTTGGTTGCGACTACAGCCTTAAGCTGTGTGTACCACCGAACTCTCTGCTAGTGCTGACTACGTACAATCAACCCAGCAGCATGACTGCGGATTCACTATTTGCAGAGATGTAGATATAAGACAGCAGGTCTGATTAGACCTATCTATAAACCGGAATTATTTTACGTAAGCTTTACGATTATGCAATGTATGGAAATTGACGGTTTTATGGGTGTTTCTACTCAATTTGCGTTGTTTTTTACGAGAGAGGGGGCTGCTTTTATACATAGTAGCGCAAGGGGTAATGCGAAGTTTGCGTTTTTGCTTTCAAGATAAATACAGATGTCTATTTGTTTTGTGAATTATTAGACGATGTTTTTCTATACAGTGATGAGTTGTGTGTTATGGGTTATTAGTCCTAAAAAGAACGCTACCCGCTTCCCGCCGCACGCTTCCCGAAAAAGATAAGCGTGGTGCTTTTACGGGCAGCGGCTAGCGGGCGGCGGGAAGCGTTTTTCCTCCGACAAAACCTATAAAATTCATGTAAACTCCCCCATTTTTTTTAAAACTCCCCTGGCAGTGGTAATGGATGGTATAGATTTTCTCTGGCAGCAGGTTACCGGCCAGATGGCGAATGAAATGCAGCTTGTGGACAGCCGCGAAAGTGACGATGCCATCAGCTGTTATTGCTGTGGCGGGCCATCAGGTGAATGGGTGGTGCCTTATTATCAACCGCGAATCGATACCTATCTGAGAACGGATGTTCCCATCTGCGCTCCCTGTAATGCCCTGTTTCATGGTTCCTACCAGTATATGGGTATTGAGAAGGGCACGGCTGAAAAGCCACTGGTCCCCGGTAAGCTGGGTATGCTGGTTGGTTGTGGTTTGATGGTGACGCAACAGTAGAACCTTTTGTTAACCAATCCCGGGTGGGATAAGCGACTCAGGGTAGCGACCCGGCCGCTGTTTGAGTTGCACCAGGTTAGTGGTAAAGGTGCCATGGAGTATGCTTGCCACTTGATTACTGAACTCAGTGAGGAGGCGTTTCCACTGTTGTACATTTCGGATATTGGCCGGAAGAAAGCAGAGTTGGTGGCGAACCTGAAACTGACCCTGAGCAAGGCGCAGATTCAGGTCTGTTCCGGTGAGTTGGTGTATCGGATTAATACGGAGCTGTTACAGGCCATACGTGAGATGCAGCAGGCCGATAAAAGTGGCTGTAATAAGCTGCAGGGTTTTATCGTTAACAGTTGCCATGGTCGTATAGCGCCTGATGATGAAGGGCTGCATACGTTTCTCTCGGCCAATCCCGAAGCGTTGGCGATTGCCAGACGTTTGCCTGCTGATCCCCATGAAAAACTTCAGTTGATTCGAGTTTGCGGGTAGTTTTTTTTGCCACTGAGACACGGAGACACGGAGGAAAAGCATTTTTTGTCTTTTCTCCGTGCCTCCGTGTCTCCGTGGCAAATATTGCTTTTCAGGGTTTAAAGATGGTGTATGAATTTTTGGTGCGCAGTGAAACGCCGTCATTTGAGATGTATAAACTGCACCAGGAAGTGATGGATGTGGTTTGTGGCGCTGGCCTTGGGCTGAATAAAGAGGCGGCACGGCCGCTGTGGCGATCCATTCGTGATGGTGGTGATGGCACTGTTTTGCTGGTTCGTTCTTCTCAACCGCCATTGGGGGCTGTGAGCAAGGTTAAGGAGCAGGCGATTGATTTTGTGACCGGTGAGGTTCGCAAATTTAATTGTCGGCTGAATCTTTCTACCCGTGTCTGGGTGGATCATCCCTGGTTGGGCAATGAGCAGGAAGAGGATCGGAAAAAGTGCCGCAAGAAAGTGGAGAAGTCCCTCGACCCGGAGTCGGTTGAACCCTGGCTCAGGCATATGCTCAGTCAGCATGGCATGGCGCTGCAGAGTGCTGCTGTTGTCAGCCAGAACCGGGGGCTAATGAAACGCAGCCATTTTATTAATGGGGCTATTGCCAGGACATCCTGATTGCTGACGGTGCGCGATTATTAACCATAGGCATTCTGCAAACATTGATACGTATCAATACTTACCATCATCCCAAACGCTTAAGCAAGGCCAATGCCATTTTTCCCACATTGGGGGATGGGATAAGGATTCTTAACTTAGTACTATTGTCTTCTATTCAATCGTCTGCTGCGCTCCGGTTCAGCAGAAGCGATATCAAAGGAGACCTTGCTATGGATCGTATTCATCTGGCCCAGGTACCCCGAAACAACCAGGGCAAGATCAGTTACTCCTCCATCCCGTCCATGATGGTGCGGGTGATGGTGGCCGAGGAAGAGCTATCGGTTCTGCGGCGGAGGGTAAAACGTCACCATGATGTTCGGGACCGGTTGCATATTTCCGAAGAGGAGCTGGCGGGGCTGGAGGGGCATATTGCGGATTTGGAAGAGAAACTGGCAGAGTGGCGGGCTTTGGTGGAGTAGCCATGAGCCCTTATTTGCCTTACCTTTTTAGTTCCAAAAAAACAGGCTGAAATAGCAAGAAGAAATCAATGCTTTCTTCCGTTTTACCCAAAAAATAACTTCCTAACCTGTTGAAAAACAAGAGTGCCAAGCGTTTTTGAGGGGGCAGTGCCTGTATGGGCGTACGAGTTCGAGTCTCGTCTTCGGCACCAATCAATGGGTTACGGGAATTTTGGAATAGACTGACATGGTCGTTTCCCAAAAAAATTCCCAAAAAAAAGCGGCCAAAAAAATAGCCTCTTAATAGTACTTTGGTTCATGATTATTGCTCGACAATAGTCGCATAAAAAAAAGGCCTGAGATGGTCTTTTTTTGTACCTTTGTTTTCTTCATCTCGTTCCTTTGACTTCCTGTGTTTTACGGATGTAAACCTTCTTGGCTTCCAGGGTTTTGTGTCCGGATACCAGTCCTTCATGATCCGATACTCCTTTTGCTTTCAGGTCATGGAA
>NZ_JAGHQV010000069.1:0-16298 GCF_017744175.1 Thalassotalea sp. G20_0
AGAGGCTGCCAAAGAGGAGCCGGTATTTGCAGACAGGTCACCTGCTACCTGTACCAGCCTTTTGGTTCGACGTTTATCACCCAAGTCAGCGCATCCGAAAGTCTGTTCAGCCCATTGTTGAGGGGGGTGGGGAATCATGATCTTGGTTTACCTCAAAAAAGGATAAACCAAGATTAGGATTTGTGACTAAGAGATAGCACAGAGCCAGGGGAAGCTCTGAGTGTATTAGTAATTTCCTGCACAAGACTACGAACGCCGTTTTCCCGGTTGGTGTGGCTTTTTCTCTTCCGGTGCGTTGAAGATCAGGTAAAGCTCCATCAACACTTCGGGAATCTGGCCGCACATATCTTCTGTGAGCTTGCTGTCCCTGCGAATATCCTGAAACTCCTGCTCATCATCAAACAGACCTGAGGCCAGCATGATCGGCAGCAGGAGTTCACAAACCTCCTGTTCATTGGTTCCGAACCAGGTGTCTTCATCGAGGAAGTGAGCCACCATAAAGCCGATGCACCAGTTGGCGAGGGCCTCATCGTCATGGTCTTCCAGTTCCTCGGATTCGCAGGAGAGGGAGAAGCCCTCATCTTCGTCGTTAAATCCTCGGTCGATGGTCGTTTGCATTCTGGCAATAAGTTCATTCAACTCATTGGCACTGGCAGCAGGGAGCTCAACCTCACCATCAAAAATACACTCGTTCCGTACCTGCTCGGTCAGGTCTATGGGGCAGATGGTCAGGGCCGTCAGGAAACCGTGGAGGCCATGGTAGTCAAGAGTTCCTTCATTTTGTTCCGTAAAAGGCTGTAACAGCGCCTCCACAGAAGCACGGGTATTGGACATAGAGGGTATCCTGAAAGTTTGAGGAGGGATTTTACTCTGGCTTTGGTGGAGATAAAAGTCTGTCCGGTGAAGCCTTTATCATGATGGGTTACCTGATAATGAGCATCACTGTTTTTTTCTTCGTATAGAACTAAATGTTGGTTGCTAACGTCTGATTGAGTGGAGTGATCAGCCCATAAGCCGTCCAAACAGTCTCTGATACGGTTGGACGTAAAACAAAAAACATCAAATGTCGTTCATATGTATGGTGAATCCTTGGAGATTGAGTATGGATAATAAGCCTGTAGGTAGACCCTGCAAAACATATAGCTTGCGATCTGATGACCAAAGGGATAAGCCTGTTAGAGAAGGGCGCATGAAGGATGGCAAATCAGTAAGGCCATTTAAATCTTTGAGGTTGATGTTAATGCGTCAAAGGCCTGCTGAGGAACCGGTGTATGCTAAAGATCGACGGGAGCTTGTGCATTGTGATAGGCAACTTGCCGGAAAAGTCAGTTCAGAAATACGTGGCAGGATATCCCGGTCAAGAGTTGAGGCAGCGTCGACCAGTGCAAGGTCTCCTATGGGGCGAGCTGAATTCGGGGCTGCAGTGGATGTTATGAGAGGGATCCCAAACCAGTCGGCAAAAGCAAAAGATTGCTTTTCTGCGTTTTTTTTTCCGGTAACCTTCTCCTGCAAGCTCAATGATGTTGAGGAAACACTTCCCCATGAAATGGCACGTAAGATTTGTGATAACGATGCCATCCGGGATTGTGCGGCTTATCTGGCAAATGGGGGAACCGAAAAAGTCAGATTAAGGAAATATGAAGAATCGTATCAGAATGACGTAGGCAGGGTTGATTTAACCATTATTAAAGAAGGTACGCATGGTGCTCAACCACACAAGTTCAACACCAAAAACTATAAGTGCAGTTTGAATCTTGCAGATGAATCTGTCAGTAATCATGAGGTTGAGAGGATGATGGCTTCATATCTTGAGGGGCAGGGTTCTGAGCTGTCGGATTCCTTGAAAATTCTTCTTGGGCAAGGCTTGTTGAATCAGCTATATGCGTGCTTCTCTGAAATGGGGGTGAAACTGAGTTGCTCAGGATCTTCAAGCTGCACTCATATTTTGGAACTAAACGACTGGCGGTGTGTTTTGAAATCAACTGTGACTTACAATGAGTATATCAATGCAGATGGTAAGGCAAAAAAACTGAAATTACCTTGTTCTTTTTCTGTGATGATCAGTCTTGGTTCTTTGAGTAAAAGTGGTAATTGGCGCCTGAATGAAGCAAAAATAAATCTGAACTTTCATGGTAAGGTGGCACGGGTGGTAGAGAGACAAATCAAGCCGGCAGCTTCAAGGCGGCTACTCCTGGACATCGAAGAGATAACCGGGAATGCCGGAGGTTTGCTTGCTGCTCGAGCACTGAATGATGGCGGGTTGAGGCGTTGTAACAGTGACGATAGCCTATTATCTTCTGTTTCAAAAAAGCCAAAAACCAGAAAAACTTATTTTAAAAAAGGTTTTTTGTTAAAAGATAATAAGGTGTTTTTATGTGATACTACTCTGAGTAAGTATGATGTGCGGTGGCAGTTGAGTAAATTTAACTGGGTGTCTGAATATAATGAAGGTTTAATAATAAGAGGTATCCAGTCTGATGGTAATCATGCTGGCATGGAAGAGATTGTGGTGCGATGCTCAAATTTACTTCGCTGGTATCCTTCAGGAAAAAAACAGTTTTTTGATTTTTGGCTTGAGGGTAATATTGATACACTGAAGAATTATGGTGTTTCTTATTTGAGTGCTCTAAAACAAGCGATTTTAGCTGAATGCAGGTGTTTATGGAATGCCCAGTTTCAAGAGTATCTTGATAAATATTTAAATTTCAATTATCAGGATTATGCCGGTCAGGTATTTCCAGAATTAAGTTTACAGGCTAATGGGAGTGAATTTTTAGAGATTGCCGTTGCCATTTGTAAAAGTCAGGAAAATACATCAAATGTAGTGGCTTGGGTGAAAGCATTGAATGACATTCGTCAGGAATTAATGGCGGCAAAATCATTGTCCAATAGCTTATGTGCCGAGTATCTTCTCAAACTGGGAAAAGCCAAGGCGGGCAGCTTTTCAATTGTTGCCAGTTATCGAGGGTGTCCCCAATTAAAACACGAGCCAGCTCGTGAACTGGTGCCGTATTTTAACCGATTCTCAACCGGAGGCCAGAAGCTGGTCAGCATTCTTCTTTATGAGAACATGAACAGGGTAAAGGTGTTGTGTAAGGCTTCATGGGTTGGTCATTATTTGACCGCGATAGAGGTGCACAATAATCCCCATGAGAATGATGAATTTGTCAATAACTTATCGAGAGATTTAAAGTTATGTATTGAAACAGGTGGGCGACATATGACGATAGTATGATTTGTTGGATCCTATCAGGATTTGATGAAGATGTTGGCGAGTATCCGTATACTTGGCCTTTTATCAGATGCGATTATGTTCAATGCCTGATCCTGCTCTGGATATTTTAAAAAATACATTTGGTTACCCGTCCTTTCGAGGATTCCAGCAAGAGGTAATTAATGAAATCGTTGCTGGCCGTGATGCCCTGGTATTGATGCCTACAGGGGGTGGGAAATCACTCTGTTACCAGATCCCCGCGTTATTAAGAGGTGGTACGGCAGTTGTCGTTTCTCCTTTGATCGCCTTGATGGATGACCAGATTAACAGTCTTCGGGAGCTGGGTATTCGTGCCGACTGTCTGCACTCCGCCATGCTGGGGGAAGACAGGCTTCAGGTTGAGCGGGAACTGCTGATCGGTGATCTGGATTTATTGTATGTAGCGCCGGAAAGACTGCTGACTGAGTCGATGCAGCGGCTACTGGATCAGATTCAGGTGGCTTTGTTTGCCATTGATGAGGCTCACTGTGTCTCTCAGTGGGGGCACGATTTCCGGCCGGAATACCTGCAACTCTCCTGTTTGCAAACACGGTTTCCCGGGGTTCCCAGAATTGCCCTGACAGCGACGGCCGATCAGAGAACCCGGCAGGAAATCCGTGAACGACTGGGGCTTGGAGCTGCCCGGGTATTTATAGATAGCTTTAACCGACCCAATATTTTCTACCGGATCAGCCAGAAGAAGCAGGGTAAACAACAGCTACTGAACTTTCTTAATAAAGAGCATCCCGAAGATTCCGGTATTGTTTATTGCCTTTCCCGTAAGAAAGTGGAGCAGACTGCCCAGTGGTTGACGCAGTCAGGGCGAAAGGCGCTGCCCTACCATGCCGGGCTTTCACCGGAAGAACGGCGGGCAAACCAGCACCGGTTCATTGTCGAAGAAGGGATCATCATTGTCGCGACCATTGCCTTTGGTATGGGGATTGATAAACCGGATGTGCGGTTTGTGGCCCACCTGGACCTGCCAAGAAGTATTGAAGCCTATTACCAGGAGACCGGCCGAGCGGGGCGTGATGGTCTGCCCGCGACCGCCTGGATGGTTTATGGCTTACAGGATGTGGTGCTGCTCAAACAGCTTCAGGCCCGTTCCAGTGCCAGTGTGCATATTCAACAGATAGAGCAGCAAAAGCTGGAAGCCATGCTGGCGCTTTGTGAGGTGACCGGATGTCGACGACAGGTGTTGTTGAATTACTTTGATGAGCCTCTGGATAAACCCTGTGGCTATTGTGACTTGTGTCTTGAGCCACCGGAAATATGGGATGGGACCGAAGTTGCCCGCAAGGCGTTGTCCTGTATTTACCGGAGCGGGCAGAGCTTCGGGGTGGCTCATCTTGTGGATATTCTGTTGGGGAAAAGCACCGATAAAATCCGCCGTTTTGGTCATGATCGTCTGAGCACTTTTGGTATTGGTACCGAGCTGGATCAGAGCAGCTGGCGGTCGGTCTATCGCCAGCTGGTGGCCAGAGGGTACGTGAATGTGGATCACGACAGTCACGGTGCCCTTAAACTGAATGAGCGTTGCCGGTCACTGTTAAAAGGTGATGAGCGTATTCAGTTACGCCGTGATCGTTATGAGCCTTCCCGGAGGTATGAGCAGGAATACCGGGAAGTTGGTCGTGTGGTGGTGGAAGCCCATGATCAGCAGTTGTGGGAGGCTTTGCGCCAGTGGCGCCGTACCCATGCTGAAGAACAGAATGTCCCCGCTTATGTCATCGTTAACGACAAGACCCTGATGGAGCTGATAAAGGTGCGTCCTCAATCCCATCTTGAATTGTCGAGAATCACTGGAATAGGTCAGTTTAAGCTGGAGAAATACGGCGATGACTTATTAGCAGTTTTGGGGGGCAGCCAGGGCGTTACCGAGAAATGTTAATGGTCCTTTACAGGCGGTGCACAGATAGACCGTTCCCCGTTGTGAGCGGTTGTGTCGTATGGTGCTCAGGTGAATCGTCTTGCCCTGACAGTGGCATCGATAGAGCCACTGCTTCCGGCTGCTTCTTCCGGTGTCGTACCGGTGACAACGATCGGCGGGAAGTCTGAATACCCTGGTCATGATCCCTTGCCACTCTCTGCCATGAGCCCGGATGTTTCGGCCAAACAGTTCATAGGCCAGCAGGTGTGCCACCTCGTGGGCAACGGTTTGCTGGATAAAGTGCTCACGGTTTTCCTGAAGCAGCACTTTATTAAAGCGCAGTTGATGTTTTTCAATCCACGCCTGACCCGCTGTCTCCCCGGTGAGATCCAGTCGAATATAAGGTTTTTTAAACGGTTGTTGAAAAAAGCTTTCTGCTTCCTGATAAAGCTCAAGAATCCGCTGTTCAATTTGGTGAAGGTCGTTCGGCAATGGTCTGTCTGCTCTCTGAGTTTGCCCGCAAATCATAGTGGATTGCTCAGGATTGTGAAATCCGTAAGGCACAAAAAAAGCCGTATAAAACGGCTTAACCCGGATATTTCATAAACATGCTCCCGTTCTCGCTTGTCCTTCGCCGCTCTAAGGGAGTTTTGTTCAGTCGACCGTACTCCCCGGTACGGCGCTTCCTCACAAAATCCCTTAGAGTGACAAAGCCCTGCGCGAGATTCGGGGCAGTTTATGAAATATCCGGGTTAATCTGTAAGGTTGGGACTAATAACTCTGAACATACTCAGGCCCAATGCCCATACCCCAGAAAATAACGGTAGTGATCATAATGGACACCAGAACCACCAGGCCAATACAGAGAACCGAGCTGGCATAGATAAAGCCCTGTTCCTGAGGAATCTTCATGAAAATATGGAGACCGCTGTACAGCAGGTAGGCCGTGGCAGATACCGCCACAGTGCCGGCAATAATAGCCAGCCACAGGGATGGATAGAGACCGCAGATACCAATGAGAAACAGAGGATAGGCGGTATAGCAGGTAAAGGCTGTACAGTCTGCCAGCGACGGGTCGCTGTTGAAGTTACCACTCATCCAGTGGATAAACCAACTCATGACCGCAACGCCACAGACCATCGCCATCCAGGCAAGGATGGACATCCACAGGGCACTCTCAGGTGTGAGTCTTACCACATTGGTGCTGCCGGGAAGGCTCCAGCCAGTCATCGTAGTACCAATGTAAGTGCAGATGGCGGGCAGGGCTGCCAGCCAGATGATTTGGCCAAGGTAGAGCTGGATCAATCCGGGTGGGTTCTTGCGAATGCTGACCCATTCGTTGTCGGGCTCAGTAAGCAAGCCCCAGAAATGGCTTAGGATCATAACAGTGCCTCCATATATTCGGCAGGATATCAGGCCGCTTCTTCCACTGAAGTGGTGGATACTGATACTGACCGGCGCTTAACCTTTGTTATTATTATTGGCTCTCTGCAGAGGTTTTCCATCGCAGAACCGCGTTAAGCCGCTCCTCAAGTGTTGTCATGTTTCGCCCGGTTTGTAAAGAAACTGAACGTTTTTTAGTGGATTTTCTCCCTTTTTTGGCCATCAGCCTTTATCCTGTTGCTGATCAAGATGTTTTACTGAGGTACTCATGCTCAATAAGATTGATAAAATTATGTTGGGTATTTTTCTGGCGTTAATCGTGCTGTCTTTGGGGATTCACTGGCAGGGTAAGTTTGCGTCAGGGCCTGAAATACCGGGGGCGGTTGAAAAGACAGAAGCGTTGCCGGTTGTGACCATACCGGATTTCAGCAGCATGGTTGATGTCAAGGCCAAGAAAAGTGCTTTCTTTGGCTTCTTATTGCCGATGGTGCAAGAAGAGAATGATACGATTTTACAAAATCGTCAGCGGATTATGGCGTTATCTTCCCAGTCAGAGCTGACGGAGAACGATCGGTTATGGCTGGCTGATATGGGTAGAAAGTACCGTATAGGTGATGTGTCAGTCTTTGATGAGCTGTTTTTTGCCGAGTTGCTGACGTGTGTCGATATGATCCCTGCTTCTCTTGCCCTGGCTCAGTCGGCTAATGAAACAGCGTGGGGGACTTCACGATTTGCCCGACAGGGTAACAACTTCTTTGGCCAGTGGTGTTTCAGACCGGGGTGCGGAATTGTACCCGGGGCTCGCCCGGAAGGAGAGACCTACGAAGTTCAGAAGTTTAAGGATGTTGCGGCTTCGGTCCGTGCTTATATGCACAACCTGAACACCAATCATCAATACAGGGCTTTGAGGCAGCTGCGGGAGCAGAGAAGAGTCAGCCAGGAGCCAGTCACAGGCGCTGACCTGGCCCATGGTTTGCGGGCATATTCCATCCGGGGTGAAGAATATATTGAAGAACTGCTTTCCATGATCAACAGCAATCAATTGCTGCGGTATGATTTACATAATCAAGGCTAAATATTAAAAGAAGGAATTCCCGTGACCATATCATTCAGCAATTCTGCCTCGCTCCGTTTTTGCTTTGTCAATCTATGGCGAACAGTAAAAACATTGTCCCTTGGTGCCTTGCTACTCATTCTTCCGGGCCTGGTGGTGGCAGCGCCTGCCAGCACCTACTGGGCATTTTGGGACAAAAGCAATCCAGAGTCTTCTGCGGTGATCAATCACCATCTCTGGCAGGAGATTCTGGATACCTATCTGGCACTTCGCCCGGGTGGCAATCGTTTTCGATATGGACAGGTCAGTCAGGAAGATCGGGACAAGCTTGATAAATACCTGACGGCTATGGCCTCCCTGGACCCAAGGACATACTCATTAGCGGAGCAGAAAGCGTACTGGATCAACGTTTATAACGCGTTAACGGTTGATCTGGTGCTGGAACACTATCCGGTTACATCCATTACCAAAATTGGCCCGTGGTATCAGTTTGGCCCATGGGATATGGATATCACCCAGGTAGCGGGGCAAAACCTGACGTTGAATGATATTGAACACCGGATTCTCAGACCACTATGGGACGATAGCCGTATTCATTATGCGGTGAATTGTGCCAGCATCGGTTGCCCGGATTTGTCCCCCATGGTGTTTACCGCAGACAATACTGAGCCAATGCTGGATGAACTTGCCAGGCGCTTTATCCGGCAGGAAAAAGGCATGAGCTGGGTGGAAGGCAAGCTGACGCTGTCGCGCATCTATGAATGGTATGAACAGGATTTTGTTGATCAGGAGGGGGTTGTTTTACATCTGCGGCAGTTTGCTTCTCAGGCAGATGCCCGGCGGCTGAAAAAATACACCGGCACCATTCAGTACCAATATGACTGGCGCCTGAATGAGCTGAAGTAGCCTGTTTCTTTGCCGATCAACTTTCTTAATCAGGCGCTTCACCAAAGGATGGCTCTGAAATAACGCTAAAAAAAGGTGCCATGTATGGCCAGATACGTCGTTTCAGCTTTGCTCTTATTGTTCAGTATTGCGGTCCAGGCGGTTCCATCCCCGGATCGCTGGTCATATTGGGATAAGGCTGACCAGAGTAGTGAGCAGGTGGTTGATCACTCGCAATGGCAGAATTTTCTGGATCGCTACGTAATACTCTCTGAATCAACCGGAATGTATATGGTTGAGTATGGGCGTGTTACCAAAACTGAAAAAGAGAGTCTGGATGGTTATCTGAACAGTCTTGCCGGGCTGGACCCCAGAAAGCTGAATCGTACCGAACAGTTGGCTTATTGGATCAACCTTTATAACGCATTAACCGTTGACCTGATTCTTGATTACTATCCGGTCAAGTCCATTACCAAGTTGGGCAAGGGATGGTTCCGTATGGGGCCCTGGCGGGATGAACTTATCATGATTGCTGGTCAGGCTATCTCCCTGCACGATATTGAACATCGAATTCTCCGCCCCATCTGGAACAATCCCCGGATTCACTATGCATTGAACTGTGCCAGCATTGGCTGCCCTGATTTATTGCCTGATGCGTTCCGGGGAAGCAGGATTGATCAACAGCTGGAGGCAGCCGCCCGACGCTTTATTAATCAGAAAAAAGGCGCAACCCTGGTCAATGGTCGCCTGGTGCTGTCCAGTATTTTTGATTGGTATGAAGATGATTTTATTGATAAAGATGGGGTATTGAACGAGATAAAATCATTTGCCAGCGGTGATTTAAAGCATCAATTGGAAAACTACAGAGGACGGATCAGTTACCGCTACAACTGGAAGCTTAATGAGTACAGGCCGTAATAAAATAGCGTTGTTGTTTATATTTTGGCCATTTTATCTTTCCTGTCTTGCTACTGATATTATTGCTCTGCGTCAGACATCTTGCGTTTATTCCATCCCCACACCATGATCGTATTGGTTCATCCCCGGGGTTCTGTTAATTTTGCCGGGTATTACCAGTTATCAAGAGCAAATGTTAATGAGTCAGGAAGTACTGTCTGTTGCCTCAGCAGACAAAGCAGCACCTCTGAAAGTTGCACTGATTGGATATGGCTGGTGGGGCGCTGAAGCCTACACTCCGGCTATTCAACAAGATGGCCGGGCAAAAATTGTTGCCGTTTGTGCCCGCAGTGAAGCCACCCTGGAAAAAGCCCGTAATAGCCTTGGCGATTCTCTCAGGCTGTATACCTGTCTGGAAACCATGCTGGCCGAAGAAACACTGGATGCAGTTTTTCTGGCCGTGCCTGACAAACTCCATGAACAGTATCTGCTTCAGGTGATTCAATCCGGGGTGCCGACTTTTTACGAGCCACCGATCTCTCACGAGGCGGCACGTATCCCTATCATGGTGGACAAGCTTCTGAGTGCACCGCAGCTGCTCCATGGCGATACCGAGCTGGTTTATGCTCCGGTGTTTGCAAAAGCATTTGAGTGTGCCCAAAGTGGTCTGCTGGGTGACATACGCCATATCAACCTGCGCCTGAATTCCAGCTGGGGGCCGCTGACAGACAACGGCCTGTCGCTGATGAACAATATTGCCCCCTGGTACATTGATGTTATCTGTCGTGTTGTCAGCCAGCTGCCACTGCGGGTTATGGTGTTTGAGGATCAGGAATATATTCAGACACGCACCCAGAGTCAGAGTCAGGCAGTGCTGGATTTTGGCAAGGTGAGTGCCACCTTCCGGGCTAATATCGCCTCTGCCGCAGCATTCGATGAAACTGTGCTGGAGGTTTATGGCACCGAAGGTGAGCTGACCGCCAGTTATTTCACCGGCGAGTTCCGCGTGCGCGTTAAGGGTGACCAGGACTGGCGCAGTGAACAGATCGATCCAATATTGCCAATTGCTGGCTGGCCCGGCATGCATGAGTCGGTTAAAGACTTCTTTGATGCCTTGCTCAGCGGCGGCCAGACCCGAAATAACCCGGTGCGGATGGCTCAGCTCTGTGCCATTGGTGCCGCTGCCGAGCAGTCACGAAATCATCGCAACTGGGTCGATATCGATTACCCGGAATGCTGATTCCCGAACCCGGGTAAAACAGTCTTGATGCAGGTCGGTTCCCATATGGGAACCGACTCGTGACCTGCAAGAAATACCTTCAAATAAACGACTGATGTTTGTTTTGTGTAATCGCCCCGCCTTTATTAAGCACTCCCCCATATTTAATTTTTTCGGTTGATTAATCGATGGGTTTTGTTTATTTTGACATTTAATTTCGCAAAGCGAAACTAATGGATTGCAAAATGATTAAATAATAAGAACAGTTGTTGTCTGGCCACAGGAATCGTTCCAGACCATAGGGTAAACCAATGATTAGAGATCAGGAAACTCTTGACCAGTTGCTGGATAGCATTGCCCGCTTTGTCCAGGGTCGATTGGTGCCTGCTGAGGCTCAGGTAGCCGAACAGGATGAAATTCCCGAAGCGATTATCAGGGAGATGAAAGAGCTGGGTTTATTCGGGTTAACCATACCGGAGGAGTTCGGTGGACTGGGATTAACTATGGAGGAAGAAGCCCTGGTGGCCATGGAATTGGGGCGCACCTCACCGGCTTTTCGTTCACTGATTGGTACCAACAATGGCATTGGTTCCGCAGCCATCGTCTTTGATGGTACTGATGATCAAAAAAAGAAATACCTGCCAAAATATGCCACCGGGGAGTTGATTGGCTCTTTTTGCCTGACCGAGCCGGATGTGGGGTCAGATGCGTCTGCGATCAAAACTACCGCCAGGCTCGAAGGTGATCATTATGTACTCAATGGTACCAAACGATTTATCACCAATGCGCCCCGGGCAGGTACTTTCACGGTGATGGCCCGTACCAATCCTGCCATTAAAGGTGCCCGGGGCATATCAGCCTTTATTGTTGATGCCGGTAGCGAAGGCATTTCCCTGGGGGTTAAAGATAAAAAGATGGGACAGGCCGGTTCCCATACGTCAGATGTCATTTTTGATGATGTCCGCGTTCCCGTAGAGAACCTTATTGGCGGCAAGGAAGGCGAAGGGTTTATTGCTTCCATGAAAGTACTCGACCGTGGTCGTTTGCACATTGCTGCCCTGAGCGTTGGTATTGCCCAACGTCTGATAGACGATGCCCTGCAGTATGCCATGGATCGCAGGCAATTCGGCAAACCCATCGCCGAACACCAGATGATTCAAGCCATGCTGGCAGACTGTAAGACCGAAATCTATGCGGCCAGATGCATGGTGATGGAGGCTGCCCGGCAGCGTGATGAAGGACAGTTAATCAGTACAGAAGCTTCCTGCTGCAAATTGTTTGCTACCGAAATGGTGGGCCGGGTGGCTGACCGGGCAGTACAGATTCATGGCGGCTCGGGGTATATCTCCGAGTACGCGGTTGAACGCTTTTACCGGGATGTGCGCTTGTTCCGTTTGTACGAAGGCACCTCGGAAATCCAACGCATGATTATTGCTCGAAATATGGTTAAAGCCGCGAGCTGAGATCTGCGAACCTTAAATAATAATAAGTAACCGGGACGTTGTTATGAATATTGATTTTTCTCCTGAAGAACTCGCCTTTCAAAAAGAGGTTCAGGCGTTTCTCGCTGATAAATTGCCTGCGGATATCAGTGAAAAAACGCTGAAAGGTACACATCTGACCAAAGAAGACTATGTGTCCTGGCAAAAAATCCTGCACGCCCGGGGATGGGCAGGCGTCAACTGGCCTGTTGAGCATGGCGGCACTGGCTGGTCTCCAACCCAAAAGCATATCTGGGCGGAAGAGTGTGCCAAAGCGGGCGCGCCGGATGTCATACCTTTTGGCTTAAAGATGGTGGCACCAATTATCTACACCTTTGGAACTGAAGAGCAAAAGCAACGGTTCCTGCCGGATATTCTGGCGACCAATGTCTGGTGGTGTCAGGGGTATTCCGAGCCTAATGCCGGTTCTGACCTTGCCTCTATGAAAACCACTGCCGTACGTGACGGCGATGACTACATTGTTAATGGCACCAAAACCTGGACCACCCTTGGCCATTATGCCGACTGGATATTCTGCCTGGTGCGCACCGGCAGCCCTGAGGTAAAAAATCAGGAAGCCATCAGCTTTCTATTGATTGATATGGATCACCCGGGCATCACCGTGTCCCCCATTATCACGCTGGATGGTCACAGAGAAGTGAACGAAGTGCACTTTGATAACGTCAGAGTGCCGGTGGCCAACCGCATAGGGGAAGAGGGCAAGGGTTGGACCTATGCCAAGGTGCTGCTGACCCATGAGCGCACCGGTATAGCCAGGGTGGCCATTTCCAGGCAATGCATGAAGTCTCTGAAGGAGCTTGCCGCATCAACCCCTGACAGCATCACCGGGGCAGGCGGAAATTTACTGACCAACCCGGCCTTTTCCCAAAAGCTGGCCGAGGTGGAAATCGAACTGCTGGCCCTTGAATACACCAATCTCCGTACCCTGGCCGCTGTCAGTACAGGATCTGCGCCTGGTCCGGAATCGTCGATTCTCAAAATCAAAGGCTCCGAAGTGGCCCAGATGATCGATGAACTCTATGTAGAGGTCGCCGGTTATTACAGCATGCCCTTTGTCAAAGAGCAGTTTGTCGATGGGTTTGATGGTGTAGCGGTTGGGCCAGGTACCGCCGCCAATAGTGCTCCCAAATATTTTAATAATCGCAAAGTGTCGATTTATGGGGGCAGCAACGAAATACAGAAAAATATTATTTGCAAAGCGGTGCTTGGACTTTGAGCAACGCAGGCATCTGAGGATTGACGTATGAATTTTTCTTATAGCGATGAACAGAAGATGCTGCAGGACAGCGTTGCCAAATTTGTTCAACAGGATTATGACTTTGATCGCCGCCGCCAACTGGTGGATAGCGAAACGGGGTTCAGTAACGATCACTGGCAACTGTTTGCCGAGCTGGGTTGGCTGATGGTTCCTTTTACTGAGGCCGATGGTGGCCTTGGGGGTTCCGCCGTTGATCTTATGATCGTCATGGAGGCGTTCGGTAAAGGCATGGTGGTGGAGCCCTTTCTGGCAAGTGCCATCCTGGGCGGTGGATTAATAGCGGCTACCGGCAACGAGGCCCAGAAGGAGGAGCTGCTGGGTGTGCTGATGCAAGGTCGGCTGCAGTTGGCTTTTGCCTTTGCTGAGCCGCAAAGCCGATACAACCTTGCTGATGTTGCCATGACCGCCACCTCTGAGGATGACAGCTATACCCTCAATGGCCAGAAGTCCGTGGTATTGAATGCCCCGGCTGCTGACTATTTGATCGTGGCGGTACGTACCTCCGGAGCGCAGCTGGACGCTGACGGTATCAGCCTGTTACTGGTTGATAGCCAGACGGCAGGGATTGATATTCGTGGTTATACAACAGTGGATGGACACCGGGCGGCTGAAGTCAGCTTTACTGATGTCAAGGTACCGGCCAGTAACCTGCTGGGCGCTGAAGGTAAAGCACTCCCTGTTATCGAACAGATGATTGACCGGGCATCACTGGCCTTGTGTGCCGAAGCGGTGGGGGCAATGGAAGTTGCTTATAAGAAAACAGTCGAATATACCCGGACCAGAAAACAGTTCGGTGTTCCCATTGCCCGTTTCCAGGCCCTGCAACACCGTATGGCCGATATGTTTATAGAGTATGAGCAGGCACGCTCCATTCTCATTATGGCCGCCATGCAGCTGGATGCGAATCAGGGTATTGCGCCAAAAGCCGTTTCTGCCGCGAAAAGCCGGGTGGGCAAAGCGGCCCGCTTAATTGGCCAGGAAGCCGTGCAATTACACGGCGGCATTGGTGTCACCGATGAGCTGGATGTTGGTCATCTGTTCAAACGACTGACCACCATCCAGTATTTGTTTGGCAGCACTGACTTCCATACCCGGCGTTTTGCCGCTGCACAATAAATAACGGTCAATGCTCAACTTATCGGGGGGCTTGGCCGACGGATGTCAGGTTAAAGCCCGCTGATTGAATCTACTCTATTTCTCTATTGGTGAGTCATGTCGTATCAATTTGATTTGGCTACAGGTGTTGAATCTGTGGGGACAAATCGCTGGCAGGCACAGATATCGAAGGACTGGTTCTTTCGCGTTGCGCCAAACGGTGGCTATATGATGTCCATTGTTGCACGGGCCATGGGCAAGGCTTTTTCCCGGGGCGAGTACAATCATTGTGATCCCATTTCCGCCACGGCAACTTTTATTAATCCGGCGGATGCAGGCAGTGCTGAGATTGAAGTAACTACTCACCGACAGGGGAAACGCTTTTCTCAGGGGATAGCGACTTTAACGCAAAACGGTAAGCCCTGTGTGCAACTCATGGCCACTTACGGGAATATCGGGTCCATGGACGGTGCAACCTGCAACGAATTCAGCGCCCCCGTCATGCCCCCGCCAGAGGACTGTGAACTGTTGCCTGCTGATATCATCTCTTTTCGTGAACAAGTGGAAACACGGCTGGTGCCTGATGATTTCCAGTTTTTCCATGACGGGGGAAAAGGGCGGATGGAACATTACGGCTGGCTTCGCTTTGCGGATAATCGACCCGCTGATCTGTTGGCACTGTTGACCTTTGCTGATGCCTTGCCACGGGCATTAGGCATGCGAACGGGAGTTATGGGCTGGTTACCGACCCTGGACCTGACAGTCCAGTGTCTGGCAAAGCCTGCGCCCGGCTATATTGCCACCAAATTCAGCAGCCGTATGTTAGCGAATGGCGTTCTGGAAGAGCAGGGAGAGATGTGGGACAGTACCGGCAAACTGGTGGCTGTATGCCGACAGTCTGCAACCATTCGCGTGCCTGAAGACAAGGTTGTCTTACTGAATTAGATAATCACGTTATACATCGCCTTGGTCCCCCTTGGGAACAAGTCCAACAGAGCTTTGCTGTAATTATTGAAATGGTGTACCAGGAGGCTGACCGAGAATAGACTGCCCTACGCGGCAACTGCTCCTGCGTTGCTCTAGCTCCTGCATCCATGCAGTCGTGCGGTGGCAGCAAATTGGTCTAAAAAATCGGAAATTTTTAGCAAATAGAACCACTATTCACCAAAAATTTCCGACTTTTTATCCTCAATTTTCTGCCATCCTCGCTATGGGGTCGCCTGGGCGGGCACTATTCTCGTTCAGCCTCCAAGCAGAATCACTAGTTTCAGGCGTGGATGGTCGTGTTTTGTCTGCGCCAGAAAACGTCTTATTGCTGCTTTTTCACAATCATTTTTTGTGGAACCATCCTGTCGGCAAATCGCTTCCGGCGCTAAAGGAATGACGGTTTTTCTGGGCGGATGGATGATACAGCCGCCTATAATATTGTGGTAAAAGGTTTGATTTTTCTTGCCCTCGTTTTTAATGCAGCAGTCATCACATCGGCAGGTTCCCGAATAAAAGAGGCCAGTATCATCAATAGGAAGCAGATAAAGATCTTGGATGCTGTCAAAACATTCTGACACTGTTTTTATCAAGTAAGAAGCACTGAATTGCCTGACATCTTTCTGAATAGCCATACCCATGACTTACCCGACGACAACGATTGAGTAACATAATACAATTTCAGTCGAAGAATTGTGCGGGCATGATTTTTTTACCTATTCTGCATCTCATGTGGCTGTTGTGCTTCAGGGTTCGTCGGGAATTGCTGTAACAACTGGTTTATCCTTGCAGGAACTCTTCAAGCCAGTCATGGTGGTTGTTGACCCGTTCTGACCCGGTCGCAAATAAATCAAAATCCGGCGACAATAAATCAGAATCCGATTCCCAAATGTCAATG